>CAZNFR010000061.1:0-21752 GCA_964572225.1 uncultured Bacteroidaceae bacterium | reverse complement strand
CTGGAAAAAACTTTTCAATCCAAAATTGAACTGGATGGGAGAGTAAAGCCAGACATTATTGGAGGATTTATTTTAAAAGTCGATGATCATCAATACGATGCGAGCATTGCCACCGAATTAAAAAATATAAGAAAAAAATTACTTCAAACAACAATTGAAAAACCTGTTTAACTATGGCTGATATAAAACCTGCTGAGGTATCTGAAGTGCTGAAGAAACAACTTCAGGGTATCAAAACGGAAGTAGAACTGGAAGAGGTAGGAACCGTTCTACAGGTAGGTGATGGTATTGCGCGCATCCACGGTCTTACCCATGTGAAGGCAAATGAACTCATTGAATTCGACAGCGGAATGATGGGTATTGTTCTGAACCTTGAGGAAGACAATGTGGGAGCTGTTCTTCTGGGTACATCCGAAAAAATCAAGGAAGGAGATACCGTAAAAAGAACCAAAAGAATCGCTTCTATCAATGTCGGCGAAGGACTTTTGGGCAGGATCATCAATACCATCGGGGAACCCATTGATGGTAAAGGACCCATTCAGGGAGAAACCATCGAACTCCCCCTGGAAAGAAAAGCACCCGGGGTTATTTACCGTCAGCCGGTGAAAGAACCCCTGCAGACCGGGATAAAGGCGATCGACTCCATGACTCCCATTGGAAGGGGTCAGCGCGAGCTCATCATCGGAGACCGACAGACAGGGAAAACTTCCATAGCCATCGACACCATTCTTAATCAGAAAGAGTTTTACGAAAAAGGTAAACCCGTATATTGTATTTATGTAGCGATTGGACAAAAAGGTTCGACTGTAGCCAATGTTGCAAGGACTCTGGAGGAAAATGGGGCCATGTCCTATTCAATCATTGTTTCTGCAACCGCTTCCGATCCTGCTGCCTTGCAATTCTATGCCCCATTCGCCGGAGCCACCATTGGAGAATTTTTCAGAGATTCGGGCAGGCATGCTCTGATCATCTATGATGATCTCTCCAAGCAGGCAGTTTCTTATCGTGAGGTTTCCCTGCTTCTAAGAAGGCCCCCGGGAAGGGAAGCGTATCCCGGAGATGTATTTTATCTGCATTCACGATTATTGGAAAGAGCTGCCAAAATCATTGAATCCGATGAGATCGCCAAAGAAATGAACGATCTTCCCGATCCCCTCAAACCCATGGTTAAGGGAGGAGGATCACTCACGGCCCTGCCCATAATTGAAACCCAGGCAGGCGATGTTTCCGCATATATTCCGACCAATGTGATTTCGATTACGGACGGACAAATATTCCTGGAAACCAACCTTTTTAACTCGGGCATTCGACCGGCAATAAACGTGGGTATTTCCGTTTCAAGAGTTGGGGGAAATGCTCAGATCAAACCTATGAAAAAGATTGCGGGTACCCTGAAAATTGATCAGGCTCAATACCGGGAACTGGAGGCTTTCGCCAAGTTCGGGTCCGACCTTGATGCGGCCACCCTGGCCACCCTCGATAAGGGCGCCAAAAATGTGGAAATTCTGAAGCAGGGACTCAATCAACCTATGTCTGTAGAAAAGCAGATTGCCATAATTTTCTGTGGAACACGTGGTCTTCTGTCCAGTGTCCCACGGGATAAAGTTAAAGAGTTTGAGCAGGATTACCTCGATGTTCTGGAATCGAGGTTTAACGAGGAGGTTCTGGAACAACTTGCAGCCGGGGAATTCAATGATGAGATTCTGGAAAAAATGGAAAAAGTTGCGAAAGAGGTTGCCTCAAAATATAAAACCACGGAAGAATAAGGAATGTCGAATCTGAAAGAAATACGAACCCGGATAGCATCGGTATCTTCGACCAGGCAAATTACCTCGGCCATGAAAATGGTCTCCGCCGCCCGTTTTCGAAAAGCACAGGATGCCATCATTCAAATTCGTCCTTACGCTGATAAACTCCATTATATCCTTTCCATCCTCGGGGATGTGCTTTCGGGAGAGGAGGAGTTTGTGTATACACAACAAAAAGAAGTGGAGAAAGTCCTGCTTGTGGTGGTTACTTCTAACCGCGGACTCTGTGGTGGATTTAACACCACTCTTATTCGTAATACGGTTAAAATAATAGAAGATAAGTATTCCACCCAAAAGGCTGCAGGTAATCTGGATTTGCTGCTGCTGGGTAAAAAAGGAGAGGATTACTTTAAACGCAGGGCATACAAAATATCCGAAACCCGTCATGACCTTGTAGATCATGTAATCCATGATGATGCCATTCAGTTTGCAAGTGAACTTACAAGAAAATTTGTCCAGGGTGAATACGACCGAATCGATTTGATGTATAATCAGTTCAAGAATGCTGCTGTACAGGTATTCAGTCATGAACAATACCTGCCCATACCCCCTGTGGGTGAACATGAACCCGATGGAGATGGGGTCCACGAAACCTTCATAGACTACATTTTTGAGCCTTCAAAGAAGTATATTTTGGAAAGTATTGTTCCAAAATCGCTTCAGATCCAGGTATTAAAGGCTTTGCTCGACTCTAATGCTTCAGAGCACGGAGCCAGAATGACCGCCATGCATAAAGCCACCGACAATGCCACAGAACTGATCAAAGAACTAAAGCTGGAATATAACAAAGCCCGCCAGGCAAGCATTACCAATGAGATCCTGGAGATTGTATCGGGTGCGAATGCGTTGGATAAGTAAGCCCTAATACTCATCCCAGGATTTAATCTTAATATCTTCGGGTGCTAATTTGCAAACAGCGATCAGAAATGCACTGGCAAGCCGCGCATTGGTAATCAGCGGGATATTAAAATCGACCGCACTTCTGCGGATGGTATAATCATTATAAAGCTCTGCTTTGGACAGATCCTTCGGAATATTTATTACCAGATCGATCATTTTGTTCCTTATATAGTCCAGGGTATTCGGCTTTTTATCCTCATCCGGCCAGTGCAGGGGTGTAGATTCAATTCCGTTCAGCTTAAGGAAATTATGGGTTCCGAATGTGGCAAAAAGATTATAGCCCTTTTCCTGTAACAACCGGCAGCTGTTGATTAGTTCCACTTTGGATCTCATGGGACCTGTAGAAAGGAGAATATTCTTTTTTGGAATCTGGTAACCCACAGAGAGCATGGCTTTCAGAATGGCTTCGTAGAAATTGTCTCCTATACAGCCAACTTCACCGGTGGAAGCCATATCCACACCCAGGATGGGATCAGCCTTTTTCAGTCTTGAAAAGGAAAACTGGGGTGCTTTGATCCCGATATAATCCAGATCGAAAATGGATTTATGGGGTTTTTCGACCGGAAGTCCCAGCATAACCTTGGTAGCCTGTTCGATAAGGTTTATCTTCAACACTTTTGAAACAAATGGCATGCTCCGGGATGCCCTCAGATTACATTCGATTACTTTGATATCATTGTCCTTGGCGAGAAACTGCATATTAAAGGGGCCTGTGATCTCCAGTGATTCGGCAATCTGTCTGCTAATCCTTTTAATCCTTCGTACCGTTTCGAAGTAAATCTTTTGTGGAGGGAAAACTATGGTGGCGTCTCCTGAATGAACACCTGCAAATTCAACATGCTCGGATATAGCATAAGAAAACAGTTCGCCTTTTCTTGCTACCGCGTCAATCTCGATTTCCTTTGCCTGTTCAATAAACTCAGAAACCACCACCGGATATTGTTTGGAGACTTTCACCGCCAGCTCCAGAAAATGTTCCATTTCCTCCTTGTTGGATACAACGTTCATGGCTGCACCCGACAACACATAAGAGGGTCTGATAAGCACCGGGAAACCGACCTGTTCCACAAACTGGTATATCTCTCCGATACTGGTAAGCTCCTGCCAACGTGGCTGGTCTATTCCCAGTTTATCGAGAAGCATGGAAAACTTGTGACGGTTTTCGGCGTTATCGATGGCTGTAGGAGAAGTGCCAAGGATGGGTACATCCTGATTGAAAAGCCTCATCGCCAGATTATTGGGTATTTGTCCACCCATGGATAGTATAACTCCCCCGGGGTTTTCAAGATCGATAATATCCATAACCCTTTCGAAACTCAGCTCATCGAAATAGAGGCGATCACAAACATCGTAATCGGTACTAACGGTTTCCGGATTATAATTGATCATAACAGAACGGTAACCTTCCTCATTAACCGTGTTCAACGCATTTACGCTGCACCAGTCGAACTCCACAGAACTGCCGATCCGGTATGCACCGGAGCCAAGGACGATAATCGATTTGCCATCCTTTTCGTATTCAATATCATGCTCTTCCCCGCTATAGGTGAGATAGAGGTAATTGGTAAGGGCGGGATACTCCGCGGCAAGGGTGTCTATCTGCTTTACTACCGGAAGGATATTCCGTTTCTTTCTTTCTTCCCTGACCTTTAAAAGATGGGAATCCATATTTTTCTTTCCATAAACGAACTTCGCAATCTGAAAATCAGAAAAACCGGCCTTTTTAGCTCTCAGAAGTAGTTCATCGTCAACCTCTTCTATGGTTTTAAAAACAGCCACCTCCTTCTTTATCTTCCAGATATTCATGAGTTTGAAAAGAAACCAATTGTCAATTTTAGTGAGTTCATGAATCTGATCAACGGTATACCCCTTATCAAAAGCTTCCTGAATGGCAAAAATTCGCAGATCGGTAGGTTCGCTCAACTCCTGCTCCATCTCTTCTTTATCGGGTCCGCTGTTTCCAAAAATACCCGAATTCCCCACGAAACCATGCATCCCCAGACCAATCATCCTCAGTCCCTTCTGAATGGCTTCTTCAAAGGTCCTGCCTATGGCCATTATTTCACCCACAGATTTCATACTGCTGTCTATCTGCTTTGAAACCCCGATAAACTTATTGAGATCCCAGCGGGGGATCTTGCATACAATATAGTCGAGGGCAGGTTCGAAAAATGCAGGAGTGGTTTTCGTAATGGAATTCTTTATCTCATGCAGTCCATATCCCAGGGCCAGTTTTGCAGCCACAAATGCAAGCGGGTAACCAGTGGCCTTGGATGCCAGTGCACTGGACCTGGAAAGGCGTGCATTCACCTCGATCACACGATAATCCTCCGATTCGGGATCAAGAGCAAACTGAACATTGCATTCACCAATAACCCCGATATGCCGTATCAATTCAATGGATATTTTCCTGAGCTTATGATACTCACTGTTGGTGAGAGTCTGTGAAGGAGCCACCACAATGCTTTCCCCGGTATGTATCCCCAGGGGATCAAAATTCTCCATGTTACAGACCGTAATGCAATTGTTAAACCGGTCTCTGACTACTTCATATTCTATTTCCTTCCAGCCCTTCAGTGATTCTTCGACGAGGATCTGATTGGAATAAGACAGAGCCTTATCGGCCATCTGTTCCAATTCCTCCATATCACTGCAAAAACCACTTCCCTGTCCACCCAGGGTATATGCAGCCCTGATAATGATGGGAAAACCGATGCTTTCCGCAGCCTTTGTGGCATCTTTTACCGAGGTAACCGCAATGGATTTTGGAGTCTTGATGCTAATCTCAGCCAGCTTCCCGGCAAAAATCTCCCGGTCTTCGGTATTCATTATGGCCTCTACCGGAGTACCCAAAACTCTGACATTATGCTTTTCAAATATTCCTGCCTGATATAATTTCGTACCACAATTCAACGCAGTTTGTCCCCCAAAGGAAAGCAAAACCCCATCGGGTTTCTCCTTTTCAATCACCTTCTCAACAAATTCGGGGGTTACGGGAAGGAAGTAAATCTTGTCGGCTATGCCTTCACTGGTTTGTACTGTGGCAATGTTGGGATTGATAAGAACCGTGTATACTCCTTCCTCGCGCAGGGCCTTCAGGGCTTGTGAGCCCGAATAGTCAAACTCTCCTGCTTCACCGATTTTTAGGGCTCCCGATCCGAGAAGGACCACTTTCTTAATTGTTTTATCCATGGAACTATGCTGTGTTTAAGGTTAGCTATTCTCAATTTCAAACCGGTTCTGCAGATTACCATTTTTTCAGGTATGGAAAAACCTGCTTCACCTTCCGGACGCCACAAAATTATAAAATATTAACAAAAAATATTGCTTTTGATCATATATTTTGCATATTTTTGCAGGACAAACGTATATTTATTCATGAAAAACAAAAGTGAACGTCTACTGGAAATCCGCAAACTCATTAACAGTGAGAAAATTGCAAGTCAGGACGAACTCCTTAACCGCCTCAAAGATAAGGGTTTTTCCATGACACAGGCAACCTTGTCCCGGGATCTGAAATATCTGAGGGTATCAAAGGTTCATGATGCTGATAAAGGCTCGGTATATCATCTTCAGGATGCGGAGCATTCTCCCCAGACACCGTTTTCCGGGTTTCTGGTCGAGGGTTTATTAACGATTGAGTTTGCGCAGGGACTGGGCATCATACGTACCATGCCAGGCTATGCCAGCAGTATCGCCTTTGCCATTGATAATATGAACATCATGGAATTGGCAGGCACCATTGCCGGTGACGATACCATTATGTTGATTCCCAGGGATGGAGCTCGGAGAGAAGATATTTACGATCAGCTTTCCAGGATGATCCCTAACATTTTAACCAAACGAATTTGAAAATGTATCCACCCTCTTCGCGCAAGTTTAAAAAGGGGGTATAAAGAATGAACTATGAAATTTGTAGTGAGAAATGCCGGAATATCTGATCTTGTGCATGTGGAAGCAATTGTTGATGCGATCTTTAGGGCCTCGCAGGAGAAAGGGACAGGTATTGCCATTAGATCTGCCGAATATATTCGGGAAAAGATACTTCAGAAAAAAGCGGTTATCGCGGTTACAGAAACCAATCATTGGGCCGGATTTTGTTATATTGAATCCTGGGGACATAATAAATTCGTGGCGAATTCGGGTCTTGTCATTTCCGAGGAATACCGGGGCAACGGCTTGGCAAAAGCAATCAAGGAGAGGGCTATGAATCTTTCTTTTGAGCTGTTCCCCGGTGCCAGGCTATTTGGTCTCACCACAAGTCTTGCGGTAATGAAAATCAATTCTGATCTTGGGTATCGTCCGGTCACATTTTCAGAACTTACCGATGACGATGAGTTTTGGAAAGGCTGTGAGACCTGTCCGTACTACGATATTCTGGTCCGTACCCGGAGAACCCACTGCCTGTGCACAGGAATGGTTAAGTCACCTGAAAATCCGGAAGATTTGGCACAGAAAAATCAGGAAAGATCTGCAAGAATCAGGATAGAGTAGTCAAATTCCCTCATTGAATAATCGAAAAAGAAAGGAAAAACTAATGAAGCAAGTCGTTCTGGCATACAGCGGCGGACTCGATACTTCTTTTTGCACGCGTTACCTGACCGATCAGGGGTATGAGGTTCATACCCTAGTGGTGAACACCGGGGGCTTTAGTGCTGAAGAACTGGTTGAAATTGAAAAGAGCGCAAAGTATTTTGGATGCAGCAGGCATACCGCAATCGATGCAGCTAAGGATTACTACCGTGAATGCATACGCTATCTCATTTTCGGTAATGTTTTACGAAACCGGAATTATCCACTTTCAGTCAGTTCAGAAAGGGCTTTTCAGGCCATGAAGGTGATTGAATATGCAAGGAACCATAAGATTGAAAACCTTGCCCATGGGTCTACCGGAGCGGGCAACGATCAGGTCCGCTTCGAATCCCTTTCCATGATTCTTTCTCCGGAGATAAACCTGATTGCGCCTATCAGGGACCTGGGAATAAGCCGTCAGGAGGAAGTCAGTTACCTGAAGGATCGTAAGCTTGAATACCGGGCGAGCTCATCGGAGTACTCGGTAAATCAGGGACTGTGGGGCACCAGTGTGGGAGGCAAAGAAACCCTGGGTTCAGAGAAATCACTTCCCGAGCAGGCCTGGCCGGTAATGGCTGAAAAGAAGGATCCATTGCCAATCCTTCTGGAGTTTGTAAAAGGAGAACCGGTAAAGCTGAATGGGTCCGGTTTTGAAAATCCTGTAGAATTGATACAAAGACTGGATGCCTATGCCTCTCCCTATGGCATTGGAAGGGATATCCACACAGGTGAAACCATCATTGGGATTAAGGGAAGAGTGGGTTTTCAGGCCGCCGCTGCCCGCATCATCATCGACTCGCATTTCAGTCTTGAAAAGCATGTACTTACCAAATGGCAACAATATTGGAAGGAGCAGCTGGGGAACTGGTATGGAATGTTTGTTCATGAGGCCCAGTTTACGGAACCGGTAATGCGTGACATTGAAAGATTCCTGGAGCATTCTCAGCGGTATGTAAACGGGGAGGTATACCTTACACTGAAACCCTATCACTTCACCATCGAAGGAATAAAAAGCAGGCATGATCTGATGAATCCGGAGTTTGCCCGTTACGGGGAGGAAAACCTCAGCTGGTCTGCAAGCGATGTTAAGGGCTTTACCCGCATTATGTCGAACGCATCCAGGATATTCCATTATGTAAATCAAGAAGAAAAAAATAATTACCATGATTAAAGAGAAAAAAATTGCCATCCTCGGAGGCGGAAACATTGGTTCGGCCATTTTTAAAGGGCTGACTGAATACGGAGGAATAGCCCCTTCCCGTTTTACCGTAACCCGCAGAAGGAAAGAATACCTCTCATCTTTCGAATCGGCCGGAGCCCTAACTGGAACCGATAACAGAGAAGCAGCCTCTCATGCCGATATCATCTTCCTCACCATTCTTCCCAAGCAGCTGAAAACCGTGCTTGAAGAAATAGTATCTGTCCTCACACCTGAGAAAATTCTGGTGTCGGTAGTAACGGCCTATGGAATTTCCGAAATAAAAGAAATGGCCGGGAATCAATCCCCGGTTATACTTGCCATGCCTAATACCGCAGTGGGAGTGGGCGAATCCATGACCTGCCTTTCGGCGTTAAAGGAGGACAATCAAGCACTTGGAGAGATTTCTGAGCTTATGTCCCTGTGTGGGAAGGTCCTCGATATTCCTGAAAGGCTTATGGGCGGAGCAACCATCCTTGCGGCCTGCGGGGTTGCCTTTTTTATGAGGTATATCAGGGCTGCGTCCCAGGGAGGAATTCAGGTAGGGTTTCACGCAGCAGAAGCCCAGCTAATCGCAGCACAAACTGCCAAGGGTGCCAGTAAGCTTTTGCTTGAATCCGGCAATCATCCCGAAACCGAGATAGATAAGGTAACCACCCCTATGGGATGTACCATCGCAGGATTAAATGAAATGGAACATAATGGACTTAGTTCTGCCCTGATCAAAGGAATCGTAACCTCATACAATGAGATCAGCAAAGTAAAATGACTCACCAGGAATCCCATAATATCGCAGTTTCCCTGTTAAAACAGATCATCAGTATCCCTTCCATCAGCCGGCAGGAAGATCATGTAGCCGATTTCATTCAGTCATGGTTGAAGAAAAGAGGATTTGAGGTTCATCGTAAACATAACAATGTATGGGTCCTTTCGGAGGTATCCGCATCACTGCCCTGGATCCTGCTGAATTCGCATTGCGATACGGTTAAGCCGGCTGAAGGCTGGACCCGGGATCCATTTCTGCCCGAAGAACATGAGGGCCGTATTTACGGCTTGGGCAGCAGCGATGCCGGAGGCAGTCTGGTAAGCATGATTACCTGCTTTGAACTTTTATCCAGGGTACAAGAAAACTACAATCTGTCTCTGCTTATTTCCGCGGAAGAAGAAATCTCGGGTCAGAAAGGAATTTCATCGGTACTCCGGGAACTACCCCCCATCGATCTCGCTCTTGTTGGGGAACCTACCAGCCTGAAAATGTCACTATGTGAGCGCGGACTTATCGTAATTGACTGTAAGTCGGGGGGAAAAGCAGGACATGTAGCCCATAAGAATGGAATCAATGCCATCTATATGGCAATGGAGGACATCCGAAAGATCAGGGAATTAAAATTTGAGAAAAGATCTGAACTCCTGGGAGATGTGGAATTGGAAGTCACCATGGTTCAGGGCGGCATCCAGCATAACGTGATACCCGATACCTGCTCATTTGTAATTGATGTGCGCACCCAGGAGAATTACAGCAATGAAGAAATCGTGGATATTATTCGCGGACACCTAAATTCAGAGGTGAATCCCCGATCCCTAAGGCTAAAACCCTCATCCATTGCCCCCGATCATCCTCTGGTTTTGAAAGCACAAAGCCTGGGAATTGAACTTTTCGGTTCCAAAACAATGTCTGATCAGGCCCTGATTTCCTCTCCTTCGGTTAAAATCGGTCCGGGCCTTAGCGAACTGTCACACAAACCCGATGAATATATAGAAAAAATTGAAATATATAAGGCTATAGAATTATTATTCAATTTGTTAAAGGATTTCAAATTTGTAACTAATTCTCAAAACACTCTCACGGATCATGAAACTTTGGGATAAAGGAATCAAAACCGAGGCGCTTGTTATGGATTTCACGGTGGGCAATGACCGGGATTTTGATCGTACTCTGGCTCCATTTGATATTATTGCATCGATGGCCCATGTGATCATGCTTGAAAAAACCGGACTTATTTCTGCCAGGGAAAAGGAAGCCCTGTTAAAATCTCTCGTTAAGCTATATTTTCTTGTTTCAGAGCCCGGTTTTCTGATTGATGAAAAGTATGAAGACATCCATTCCTGCATTGAATCTTTGCTGACTGAAGAGTTGGGTGATCCGGGGAAGAAAATCCATACGGCCCGTTCCAGGAATGATCAGGTAATGACCGACCTTAAACTTTTTTACAGGGAGGAAATCATTCATATCCTTGAGCTTTCGGAAACCGTAATTCGTCGTTTTCTCAATCTGAGTGAAGAATACCGGGATCTGGCCATGCCTGGCTATACCCACATGCAGGTGGCAATGCCCTCTTCTTTCGGACTTTGGTTTGCAGCCCATGCCGAATCCATTACAGAGGATCTCTATATGCTTAAGGCGGCTTTTGATTTCGTGAACCTGAATCCACTTGGCTCCGCTGCCGGATATGGTTCCGGGTTCCCCATAGACAGGGAGCTGACTACCCGCTTACTGGAGTTTAATAATCTGCATGTTAATTCCATCGATGCCCAGTTTTCCCGTGGGAAATCCGAATGGTTTCTGTTAAATGGAATTGCATCTCTTGCATCCAGTCTTTCCCGGTTCAATCATGACTTGGTTTTATTTTCAGGACAAAATTTTGGATTTGTTAAGCTTCATGATCATTTTACCACCGGTTCTTCCATTATGCCACACAAGAAAAACCCCGATGTGGCCGAACTGATCAGGGCCAGATGCAATCTTCTTCTTTCAGCCCCGGCTCAGATTCAACAGCTCACCGGCAATCTCCCTTCGGGTTATCACAGAGATTTTCAGATCCTTAAGGAGATTACCTTTCCGGCCATCGATACTCTTAAGAATTGCCTGTCGATGACCCTGTTTCTTTCCGGGGAACTCGAAATAGAAAAAGATATTCTCGACAATGAGGCATACCGCCATATCGGTAGCGTGGACCGAATGAACGAATTAGTGATGAAGGGAGTTCCTTACCGGGAGGCTTATCAACAAATTGCCGAGGAAATTGCAAAGGGAGAGTATTCGGGCTCTTCAAACATAAGCACTTCACATACAGGTAGTATTAATAATTTATCGAATTCTTTAATTGAAGAAAAACTAGACCATATTATTCAGGGTTTCAATAAAGAACAATATTTAGGCTTCAGGGAAAGATTTATTCAGAAATTTAACTAAGCGGAAATGATACACCGTAAAAATCTTGCGGCTGCAAACAGAATCGTGATTAAGATCGGGTCGAGTTCATTGACCCATGTCGGGGGAAAGCTTAACCTTTTGAGGATAGAGAGGCTGGTTCGGGTTATTTCCGATTTACACAATTCGGGTAAGGAGGTTGTCCTGGTTTCTTCGGGAGCCATTGCTACCGGTGCCGGAAAGATGGGATTGGAAAAAAAACCTGAAAACAAGATTACCAAGCAGGCTTTGGCGGCCATTGGACAGGCCGAACTCATCAAAATCTACGATAAGTTTTTCGAAGAATATAATAAAACTGTTGCACAAGTATTATTAACGCGCGACGGGATTGAGAACCCTTTGAGAAGGAACAACGCAAAAAATACCCTGAAAGAGCTGATCAACATGGGTATTATCCCGGTGATAAACGAAAACGACACGGTTTCGACCGAAGAAATTGAATTCGGGGATAACGATAATCTTTCTGCCATTGTTGCGGCTCTGTTGGAATCGCATCTTCTTGTCATACTCAGTGATATTGACGGCGTATTTACCGGCGATCCCAACAAGGATTCGGGGGCTAAGTTAATATCAAAAGTATTGGATGTGGAAGAGGAAGCTGAAAAGTATATCTTCAGTCATTCCTCGGCATTTGGAACCGGGGGGATGGCCTCCAAACTTACGGCTGCCAGGCATTGTCTAAAAAACAATGTAGATATGGTGATCACAAACGGGAGCGACCCTTACATAATATATGAGGTACTTGAAGGGAAAGATGTAGGTACCTACTTTGTTTCCGGAACCTCACTTAGCAAAACCAAGAAAACAAAAATACTTTAGACCATGGAAGAATTGACAATACTGGGGAAAAACGCCAAAAGCGCTTCAAGAGCCCTGGCTGGTGCATCCAGCGAACAGAAAAATAAAGCGCTACATAGAGCGGCTGAAATGTTGATAGAGATGACCCCCGATATACTCGAAAATAACAGGAAGGACCTGGAAAATGCAGAAAAAAATGAATTGAAAGGTGCCATAATCGACAGGCTCAGGCTTACTGAGGCAAGAATACAAGGAATCGCTGAAGGTCTTACCCAGCTTATCAGTCTGGAAGATCCAGTGGGAGAAGTTATATCCATGTTCCGGAGGCCTAATGGTCTTATGGTTGGAAAACAAAGGGTTCCACTGGGGGTGATTGGAATGATCTATGAATCCAGGCCCAATGTTACCGTTGATGTTTTCGGTCTTTGTATTAAAACCGGCAATGTAGTCATTCTGAGAGGGGGAAAGGAAGCCTTTGAGTCCAATAACATCCTGGTCAGCATTTTACGGAAAGCACTGAAGGAATCCGGGCTTCCGGAAGATTCGGTGCAACTGGTTCAGAATACATCCAGAGAAAGTGCGGTAGGACTTATGAAGCTCAACGAATATCTGGACCTGCTGATCCCCAGAGGGGGGGCCGGACTGATTCAGACAGTGGTCATGAACAGCACCGTCCCGGTCATTGAAACGGGGGTCGGAAACTGTCATGTCTATATAGATGTCTGGGCCGATCCGAAAAAAGCGGTAGACATTGTTTTCAATTCCAAAACTCACAGGCCCGGGGTTTGCAATGCAGCCGAAAGTCTGTTAATTCATTCCGAAGTATCTGCGCAGCTTCTACCCCCCATCGCCGAAAGACTGAAGTCGGCGAATGTAGAAATTCGCGGAGATGAGCGAGTCAGGAAACTGGTGGATTATGCGGTGGAGGCTTCAGAAGAAGACTGGGGAACGGAATACCTGGATCTGATCATTTCAGCCAGGGTTGTTGATTCCCTGGATGAAGCCATCGAACATATCAATAAATATGGAAGTATGCATTCCGAATCCATCGTTACTGAAAACTATACCCATGCCCAACGATTTCTGAATGAGATTGATGCTGCAGCAGTGTATGTGAATGCTTCTACCCGGTTTACCGATGGCTTTGAATTCGGATTCGGAGCAGAGATCGGAATCAGTACACAGAAGCTTCATGCCCGGGGGCCTATGGGTTTGAAAGAGCTTACTACGACCAAATATATTATTTACGGAGACGGACAGATCAGGGAATAGATTTTTTTTATAACCCCAGGCTTGAGGCGGCAAGCTTAAGGTACTTACCTGCGACCTCATGATTGTCGGTATCCACTACTCCCCAGATGTATTTGCCATCCCACTGTATGAGAAGGGTTCCGTTGTAGCGGTCACTAATGATCATCTCCCCGGGCCTGATCAGGGAAGGATCCTGCCCGGTAAAGGCAAAATACTTTTCAAGTAAGGTTCTACACTCTTCCTCACTGCTTTTTTCCGTAATAAAAATCCTGAACTTTTCATTGTAAACATTGTAAGCAGCAGTAAATACCTCATTGAAAAACTCATGTCCCAGAAAATTTGAGGCTATGTAGGCTTCCCGGTTTGCTACTTTGCCCTGGCCCGGAAAAAGATTTAGTGCCTGGGGGGAAACCGGGTCCATGGAGATATTATCTGAAATTTGCCTGGCAATTTCCCTCATCATGTCCACAACTTTGGATTTGGAAGAATTTGCCTGGATCTTCACATAAAAATCCTTATTGTAAAAGTTCAAAACACTACCTTCCAGATAGCCCTGTACTCCAACAGGTATAAAATTGTAATCGGGTGACCGTTCCGAGGCGTAAATGCCAAATGCATTGGAATTATTGAGATGACGGTAAACTTCAACCCTGATAATGGCGGATCCTTTTTTATATTCTGCCATTCGGAGATCCTGAAAACCGAAACTGAGGTATCCGTCTGCTGCTCCGTTTATGTAATCCCAAAGATTTTCCGGAGTATAAAGTGGAAATTCAGTATTAAGCTTCCACTTACTGACTTCCGGAAACAACTCTCTCTTGGCTGAAAGTGACGCAAATGAGCAAAACAACAAAGCGGTCAAAATAAGAGAAAATGCTTTATGCTTCATATAGTCCCTCTGGATTTGTCGTGAAATTTGACGCAAAATAAAGAAAACTTTCAAATATAAAAGTCCGCTCCTAAAAATCTTAAAAAAAAATCCTGAAAAACCTCAAATCTGCATAGAATGAGGATTACAGTTTAACATAATCTGTAAAAACAAGAATTTCCGGATCAATTTCTCAGGCAAAAAATTCAGACGGCACTTCCTTCAGTCTCCAGACATCCCTGACTCTCTCAGCCAGGTTAAAGCCCTTTGAACAAGTGGCTGTGCAAATCCCGCAATCTGCGCAGGGATCAGATTGAATTCCTGTAGAGTTCAGGGTATACTGGGCCTTTTCGTAGCGGTGATATCCATAAGTATACATATAGGCTCTCATGATATCCGGGAGAGGGAGGGATTTCCGGCAGCTGATCCTGCACTCACCGCAGCCCTGGCAAAACAAGGTAAGGGATTTGTCTTCCACTCCCAGATCCGTTTTTTCTTCCGGTGAAAGGTCCAGGTTTTCCATTACGGAAATGGATTCTTCAAGTTCACCAAAACTGGTATACCCAGGAATGGTGGTATGAATATTCGGATTCTGAAGTGCCCATTTGAGAGCAGCTTTCGCGTTCACCTTGAGGGTTCTTTCTTTATCAAGAAATCCTCCCGCCATGGTTTTCATTCCTACAATTCCGAGTCCGGCCTCTGCTGCTCTGGCAATTGCATCTTCCATTTCCTGCCAGCCTTCCATCTGAAAATTGTATGAAGTCAATACAACATCATAAGCCTTACTTTCGACGGCAGCATCGATAACTTCGGGCATGTTGCTGTGGGTAGACACTCCAAGATACCTTGTCTTACCTTTCTTCTTCAGCTTTTTAAATTCCTTCAGCACGGGTTTATACAGGGTAGCCTGTCGGGAGGAAATGGCATGCAGGTAGAGGATATCCACATACTCAAGTCCAAGACGATCCAGACTGGTATTGAACATGCGTTCCACATCGTCCGGATTGGTCTCATCGGTAAATTCTCCGGTATCCCGGTTTTTTCCTTCAAGGTTGATCTTGGTTGCAATCACAAAATCCTCCCTCCGGTAATCTCTCAGGAGTTGTCCAAGCATTTGTTCATTCTTCCCCCCCTGGTATCCATGGGCAGTATCCAGATGCACAATCCCAAGTTTAAGGGCGGCTCTTACCAGTGCAGGATTATCGGCTCTCATAACTCCCATACTAACTACCGGAAGGACTATGTCGGTAGATCCCAGCCTGCGGGTAACAATGGAAGCTTCATGATCTTTTTGTTTCCCTGCATTTAGTTTTCCGCCAGAGAGGATCAATCCAGAGGTTCCCAGTGCGCCTGCTTTCAGGAAGTTTCTTCGGTTTATTCCATTTTGATTGTGCATATCAGAATTGCTTTTGGATTACTACTCTGACAAGTTAAGGAAATTGACTGAATGCCGTATAAGGAAATGCCCCGAAGGAATGGAAGCAATGAGTCTGTATGTACTGTTCCGAAAGGCATTGGAGGGGAAGGGTTGAAAGTTTCTAAATTAGGACTACCCGCCTTCCTTTATTCTTTTTTGAACACGATTCTGACTTTTACGGAAATATCCGGCAGATCCATTCCGTTCATGCTGGCGTTGTTCCAGTCCGGACCTTTTTCAAGGAGTCTGATTGCCTCAGCGGAAAAATCATGCCCCGGACTTCGAAGTACCACAATATTTTCAGGTCGACCTATTTTCGAAAGGGTAAAACGCAGCACCACGACCTCCCGGTTCCTGTCTTCATGACCATCAGGGTAAACCAGGTTTTCACTGATATAATCCCTGAATTCATTGTAGCCTCCTTCGGGAAGAGGTTCAACATAATCTGATCCCTGATTCAGCTCCTCCATATTAATGGTTTCAACTGCTCCTGTCACATCGCTTTTCCGGGAGCTTCCGTAACCAATAATCACAACTTCATCCAGGCTGCTCACATCGGGCTCAAGCTGGATCTCAACATTGGACCCTGTTGAGGTGGTAACCGTCTGATCATACATCCCGATAAACTGGGTGGTCAGACTTACCTCACCGGTATCATCCACCTCCAGGGTAAATTGTCCTTCCATATCGGTAACGGTACCCAGTTTGGTTCCCGAAATCATCACGTTGGCCCCGGGGACCGGATTTTTATCCTCTGCAGAAATAACCCTTCCCTGAATCAAGGCCCGATCATAGTCGGAGGCAGGAGCATCAGGGATATCAACCCCCGAGAGGGTTCTTTTTGCCATATCTGCTGCTTTCCTGCTTTCAATTTTTCGTATATCTGTATCGGAAAAGTCTTGCACTTTTTCAGCCCTTTGGGGCATGGGGATTTCGCCAGCTTCAATATCGGCCGTTTCCTCTTTCTCCCGGGCAAAATCTTCGGGGGGCAGACTTTCATTAGTACCTGCTGCGGGTTGCCTGACCTCCGTGGATTCTTCCAACTCTTCCCGGTATTCGGATTCATCTGCCGGGGGATCATTATCTTCCTCCACCTCCTCTGAAGATCCCTTCTTTTCAGTCTTAACCGGTTCGTCCAGGTTCTGGGTAACCGCCGGATCAGCGAAAAAGTCAGGCAAACGGGTGTCAAAAACAGCGATCCAGGCAAATCCCAGGCCAAGAAGAATGACAATTGAGGCAGCAATTCTCAGGAAAAGTCTTTTTTGAGATGACCGGACCCTTCTGCCTAATCTGCGCTCCAGATTCTCCAGATCCTTATTGAGAAGTTCCGGATCGAAAAGACTGAAACCCTCCGCAGCTTCCCTGCTGAATTCGTCTTTCTCCAGTTCCCGTTCAAACACATTTCTTTCCCTGCCGGAGATTTTCGATCTCAGGTAATCAAGCCATTGCTTCCAGTTTCCTATGTCCTTATTGCTCGACCTCATATTTTTCAAGGCATATCTTCAGGTTTCTTTTTCCATTCTGAAGGAAACTCTTAACCTTTTTTTCATCCAATTCCAAAATATCCGCAATCTCCCTGTAACATTTATCCTTGTAATAAAACAATTCGATGCAGGCTTTTTGTTCTGCTTTTAATCTGGATATACAATCCCGGAGAGCATCGGTCCATTTTTCCGGGTCCTCATCTACAGGATGCATTTCTGCTCCCGATTCCATAAAATTTCCCTGCTCAATGAAAAAAATTTTTTCTTTTTCGGATCTTGCCTTTTCTTTTCTTAATTCCATCAGACAGGAATTTTTAGTCAGGACGTACAACCAGCTGCGGAAATTGCGGATATCATGTTTAGGAACCTCTACCACTAATTTCTCAAAAATCTGCATCACCAGATCCCCGGATCTTTCACGGTCGTGAAAGTATTTCAGGCAAACCCCGTAAACAAGATGCATATAGCGGGCGTAGAGGATACCCAGGGTTTCAATGTCTCCCCTGGTGATGAACTCATCAAGCAGTTGCTGATCACTATTGTTATTCCTTTGGTCCTGTTTCAAAAAGGTCTTGATTTAAAAATATCCCTCCCGGGGTACTAAAATTCGTTAAGAATATCCGTATTACAAAATTTTAATCCAAAATGGTCCGGATTTCCTTGGTGCATGAAGAGGTATCCAGGGTATGACAAAAAATACTCAATTATAAATAACTGATTTATAATGATTTATATTCATTTCCTTTAAAATACTGAAAAAAAATGCATCTGAGTTTATGGAATCTTAAAAGAGGGATCATCCTCTTTATGAAATCAAAATCATATAGTCATGAAGACACAGAATCAATTTTCACAAAAAAAGAATAATCAGGAAAAATCAGAATTTGCTTTTCGTAAAATAAAAACCGGAAAATTTCTCGAAAATTTTCCTAAAAATCTGTTTATCCTGTTTATAGGATTTCTATTGCTCTCCCCTGTATCAGGTTTTACGTCCATTGGACAGGATTTGATAACCGTAAGCGGGACCGTTTATGATGAAAACAATCATCCTCTTCCCGGGGTATCCATTCTGGAAAAGAACAGTTCGAATGGAACCATAAGTGACGGGAACGGGAGTTACACCCACACTCTCCTGAGTAAAGATCCGGTATTGGTATTCAACTTTATTGGATACGAAAGTGAAGAAATACGGGTGGAAGGCAGAAAAGTGGTGGATGCATACCTGGTACCTGCTGAAATGGAGCTGGAGGAAGTGGTGGTTGTGGGTTATGGAAGCAGGGCCTCTCATCAGCTTACCGGATCGATAAGGGGAATTGTTTCCCGCAAATCGGCATCCCATCCTGCCTCCTATGATATGTATGCTGAGAACAGTTATGTGCAGCATAATACAGAAGGCTACAAAAGCATCCATGAGAACGGATTTAAGGATGTGTATAATGCGCCGCTTTCGACATTTTCGGTAGACGTTGACAAGGCTTCTTATTCAAATATCCGGAGGTTCCTTAATATGGGACAGCTTCCTCCCAAAGATGCAGTCCGAATCGAGGAAATGATCAATTATTTTACCTATGATTATCCCGAGCCGGAAGATGAACATCCCTTCTCGGTGAGCACCGAACTCTCTGTTTGTCCGTGGAATCCAGATCATCAGCTGCTGCATGTGGGACTGAAGGCAAAGGAAATGGAAAAATCCCAGCTTCCTCCGTCAAACCTGGTCTTTCTTCTGGATGTTTCGGGATCCATGTCCGATTTCAACAAGCTTCCCCTTTTAAAGCAATCCTTCCGACTGCTGGTCAATGAATTAAGACCGGAAGACCGGGTAGCGATTGTGGTTTACGCCGGTGCTGCAGGACTTGTACTGGAATCCACACCTGGTAATGAGAAGGAAAAAATCCTTGCTGCCCTGGATAAACTGCAGGCAGGTGGATCTACTGCCGGCGGAGAAGGCCTGATGCTGGCGTATAAGGAAGCATCGAAAAACTATTTGGAGGGAGGAAATAACCGGATCATCCTCGCTACTGATGGGGATTTCAATGTGGGAATCTCGAGTAATGCAGAAATGGAGAGAATGGTAGAAAAAGAGCGTGATCGTGGGATATACATTACCGTACTCGGGTTTGGAATGGGGAATTACAAGGATGATAAAATGGAAATCATTGCCAACAAAGGCAACGGGAACTATGCGTATATTGATAATATTCAGGAAGCCCGAAAAAACATGGTTTCAGAATTTGCCGGTACCCTATATACGGTAGCAAAGGATGTAAAATTCCAGCTTGAATTTAATCCTGCAAGAGTAAAAGCTTACAGATTAGTGGGTTATGAAAACCGACTTTTAAATGACGAAGATTTCAATGATGATAAAAAGGATGCAGGAGAGATGGGGGCAGGACATACCGTAACCGCTCTTTATGAAATTATTCCTGCCGGTTCGGATAGTAAGGTCCCCGGAGTAGATCCGCTTAAGTACCAGAAAGACCCTTCAACCGTTAATATTGCTCCGGACCCCGAAGCTGAACTCCTGACTATTAAACTCAGGTATAAAAAGCCGGATGGCAATACGAGCATACTGGTGGAAAGGCCTGTGCAGGGGGAAATTGTAAGCCTGAAAAATGCCAGTGACAATCTGAAATTCTCTGCAGCGGTAGCCGGATTTGGAATGATCCTTAGGGAATCGGAATTTAACAAAACTCTGGATACCGGAGGTGTAATGGACCTGGCTCAATTGGCAGAAGGGAAGGATTCTGAAGGGTACAGAAAAGAGTTTATCCGGCTGGTAAAAACTTCGGAGAGTCTTGGATTGCTTTCCAAAAAATGATAAATAAACCGGATCAATCCATATAACCAACCGCTCTGACTGGTGAACCGTCGGCTTCCTCGAAAGGAAGCGGAAAGCAGGAGAAGGTAAAAACCGTTTCTCCTGCTTTTTTTAATCCCCGGAGATTTTCGATCAGAATGAGGTCTCTTCCCAGAAATATCTTATGCACAGGCAGATCGGTACTGGAATAGGGATCAAAGGAAATGGCATCGGTACCAACCCCTTTTAGGGGAAACCGGATCAGCCATTGGGCGGCAGCGGGTGTGAGTACAGGGAAATCCCGGATATAATTTTCAGTCCCCCATTTCTCATCCCAACCCGTTCGCAGCAAGACAAAATCCACCTCTTCAATTTTGTCGGCATTTTGTTTCAGGATCTCCTCTCCAATCCATGTACCTGTACCTGTGCAATCGATCACGATTGCCTTTCCTGTAAATTTTTCCGGAGGAAAATCGTCCAGATGAGGCCGTCCCTTCAGGATGTGAGCAGGAGCATCAATGTGGGTACCGTTATGCGAATACATGGAAACGTGAAACTGGGCATAACCTTGTGATTCAATGCTTGCCACCCGGGAAATGACCGGCCTTTCAGCATTATTAAAAACGGTCATGGTATTGGTAAGCGAATGAGAAAAATCCAGAATCTTCATAGCTTGTTTAATTTGCTTGAAAAGTATAAAAATAAGCTTGAAGGGCAATCTGCATATACAGCAAAACTGGATAATTGAGCGAAAAAGTAAAAAATATGTATACTTAACTTTACTTTGTGTTATTTTTACTTAACTTTGTGACTAGTTACTTTTACATATTGTTAAATCGAATATACATTAAAAATTTTGCCTTATGTCATACCAAGAAAAAGAAAGTTACGTCAACATCTTCAGTGGTATTCTCATCACTGCGGTGTATTCCTGGATTGTTTACCAGCGGCATCTATCCGGACAGTTCAATCTGACTACAGATTTTCGGATCTGGGGAAAGTTATTTCTCATTTATATGCTTGTAAATATTGTAGCAAGGATTATAATTTACATTATTTTTCACATTATCAACGCCATAGCCATCCGTGAAGAGGATATACCAGTCAAGGATGAAAGGATAAAGCTGATCCAGTTGAGGGCAACCCGAAACTCGCATTATGCTTTTTCAGGAGGACTTTTTATATCTTTCCTGCTACTTGCTGTGGGTATGCCGGTTTACGGACTGTTTATTGCCTTTGTTTTTTCCGGACTACTATCGGAAATAATCGAAAACAGTTCTCAGATCTATTATTTCAGGAAAGGATAGTCTCATGGTAAAAAGATATATAAACAACAACATCCGCACTCTCCGCTTCATGAAAGGAGAGATGACCCAGCAGGAACTGGCAGATAAGGTTGAAGTGTCCCGTCAAACCATTATTGCCATTGAGAAGGGAAACTACTCTCC
>CAZNFR010000060.1:0-22786 GCA_964572225.1 uncultured Bacteroidaceae bacterium | reverse complement strand
TGATGAAGGAGCTCGATGAAGCCGGCATTTGTTTTCTTCATGCTCCCCTTTTTCATCCGGCTATGAAGAACGTAGGTCCCATACGCAAAGAGCTGGCATTGAAGACCTTTTTCAACATTCTCGGTCCCCTGGTGAACCCATCCTTTCCTCCAAACCAGGTAATGGGAGTTTTCAGTCTTGAAACGGCCCGACTTTACCATTATATTTTTCAGAGTACGGATAAGAAGTTTCGGATTATCTATTCTCTGGATGGTTATGATGAGATTTCCCTGACCAGTGATTTCAAGATTATTTCGGATGAAGGTGAATTGCTTATGAATCCGGGTGATTTTCAGAAGCCGGTATATTCACAGGAGGATCTTTTTGGTGGAAATTCGGTGGAGGAGGCCGCGGCAATTTTTGAGCGAATATTGAAAGGAGAGGGAAGCCTTGCCCAGAATGATATAGTGGTTGCGAATTCGGCGGTTGGGATACAATGCCTTCAGCCTGAAAAAAATATGGAGGAAAGCATGGAGATGGCGGCAGATTCCCTGTTTTCGGGACGTGCCATGAAGGTATTCAGGAAATTAATGGATTTGAACCGGTAGCATGAATATACTTGATAAAATCACGGAATCAAAAAGACAGGAGGTCCAATTGCTGAGGAAAATGAGGAGTCCTGCCTGGTTTAATGAGCAGTCGGGGTATTCGGCTGCCCGCCCATCTTTTTATGATTATTTGTCCAGGGAAGGGATTTCCCTGATCACTGAGTTTAAACGTCGATCTCCGTCGAAGGGGTTGATAAACGGGAATGCTGATCTGGCGACGGTGGTGAAGGCCTACCGTGATGCCGGAGCCAGAGCGGTTTCGGTGCTTACCGACCGGCATTTTGACGGGACTCTTGAAGATCTGGAGGGGGCTGCGGAAGTGATTGATATCCCGCTGCTGCGAAAGGACTTTATTCTCGATGAGATTCAGATCCATGAGGCCAGGGCTGCAGGGGCATCGGCAATTTTGCTTATTGGGGCAATACTGGACAAAAATGAGGCTGAGGAACTTGCCGGGGTTGCCGGGGAGCTTGATCTGGATGTGTTGTTTGAGATTCATGATGAAAAAGAGATGGAAAAACTTCCTGCTGGTGTGAAAATTATCGGGATTAATAACCGGGACCTGAAAACCTTCAGGGTTGATATTCAGCACTCTCTGCGATTGAGGGAGCAACTGCCGGAAGGAATTCTTGCGGTGGCTGAGAGCGGACTCGGGGATCCATCGGTGATTCGTGAAATGTTTGAAAGGGGCTTCAAGGCTTTTCTGATCGGGGAGAGTTTTATGAGGGAAAAAAACCCTGGTGCTGAGGTGGAAAGGCTGTTGGGTTTGCTGAAATAATGAGTTATTTTTATAAAAAGAATGGGTATGTCCGGCAGGAATTTAAAAGTTAAGGTTTGCGGTTTGCGGGATGCAGGAAATATAGTCAGGATCTCTGCTGCCGGTCCCGATATTCTTGGTTTCATTTTTTATCCTCCTTCTCCCCGGTATGTGGGGGAAGAACTGGATCCTGAACCATTGAATTCCCTGTCTGCCGGTATTTTAAAAGCAGGGGTATTTGTGAATGCTTCGCCGGAAGAGGTAAGGAATACTGCAGACAGGTATGGATTCGACCTGGTTCAGCTTCATGGAAGTGAAAGTGTGGAGGATTGCCGGGTACTGAAAAGTCTGGGCTTTGGAGTCATAAAAGCCTTCAGCCTAAAAAAAGAGTTTGATTTTGGAATACTGGAAGGATACCGGGATTTTTGCGATTATTTTCTTTTTGACACGCCAACGACAGGGTTTGGGGGAAGCGGGGCGAAATTTGACTGGGGAATGCTGGAGAAGGCTGGAATTGCCCACCCATTTTTTCTGAGCGGGGGTATAGGTCCGGAAGATGCGAAGGAGATAAAGGAGCTGGGACTGGCGGGTTTGGCAGGGGTGGATATAAACAGCCGTTTTGAGGTGAGTCCGGGGCTCAAGAATGTAGAGGATGTCAGACGTTTTATTGAAGAACTTAAAAAATAAACCATCATGTCAAGTTTTTTAGCAGATGAGAAGGGGTATTTCGGGGAGTTTGGGGGAAGTTATATACCTGAGATGCTCAGGCAGAATGTGGAGGAGTTGCGGGCCTGTTACCATGAGACCATAGTCTCGGAGGATTTTCAAAAGGAGTTCAGGGATTTGCTGAGGAATTATGTGGGACGGCCATCGCCGCTTTATTTTGCGGGGAGGCTGAGTGAGAGTGTAGGGGCCAGGGTATTTTTGAAAAGGGAGGATCTGAATCATACCGGTTCGCATAAGATCAACAATACCATTGGGCAGATCCTGTTGGCAAAGCATATGGGGAAGAGCAGGATCATTGCGGAGACCGGGGCGGGTCAGCACGGGGTTGCGACAGCCACGGTTTGTGCTCTTATGGGACTGGAATGCATTGTATATATGGGTGAACTGGATATGCAGAGGCAGGAACCGAATGTGAAGAGGATGGAGATGCTGGGGGCCAGGGTGGTGGCAGCTACCAGCGGGAACATGACCCTTAAGGATGCCACCAACGAAGCTATGCGCGATTGGATCAGGAATCCGGAGGACACCTATTATATTATCGGATCGGTTGTAGGTCCGCATCCTTATCCTGATCTGGTGGCTTATTTTCAGTCGGTCGTTTCCGGGGAACTGAAATACCAGCTTGAGAGTCAGGCAGGCAGACCGGATCCGGATTATATTTTTGCCTGTGTAGGAGGGGGAAGCAATGCGGCGGGGATTTTTTATCACTACCTGAATAATACCCGGGTGAACCTTGTGGGAGTTGAAGCTGCAGGGAAAGGGGTGGACACCAATTTAACGGCGGCTACGATCAGTACCGGTGAGACCGGTATACTTCATGGCAGCCGGACCCTGCTTATGCAGGATGAAAACGGTCAGGTAACGGAACCCTATTCGATCTCGGCCGGACTTGATTATCCGGGGATAGGGCCCCTTCATTCCCATCTTGCCAGGACCGGAAGGGCCGAATTCAAGGCGGTAACCGACAAAGAGGCGCTGTCTGCCGCCCTGAAGCTTACCCGGCTGGAAGGGATCATACCCGCGTTGGAGACCGCACACGCGCTGGCGGCTCTTGAATATTATGATTTCAGCAAGGATGATATTGTGGTTGTAAACCTTTCCGGAAGGGGAGATAAGGATATGAGTACGTACATTCAGATTGAGAATTTGAAACCATAGATTTTTTATGAACAGAATAGACCGGCTATTCCAGGAAAAGCAGGGAGGGGTGCTCTCTGTATATTTTACTGCGGGGTATCCTCAATTGGACGACACTCTTACCATTGTTGAATTGCTTGACAGGTACGGGGCTGACCTGGTAGAGATTGGCATGCCATTTTCCGATCCGGTTGCCGACGGGCCTGTAATTCAGGAGAGTAGTCAGAAAGCCATCAAAAACGGGATGAGTATTTCGTATTTGTTTCAACAGTTAAAGGAATTGAGGAGTATCACACAGATGCCTGTGGTGTTGATGGGCTATCTGAATCCGGTTTACCGGTATGGCATGGACCGGTTTCTTGACCATTGTGAGGAGGTCGGGGTTGACGGACTTATCCTGCCCGATTTTCCGGTGGAGGAATATGCCATGAAAGAAAAAAAGTCCTTTGAAGAGAGGGAGATCCATAATATCTTGTTGATCTCACCTCAAACTCCGGAAGAGAGGATAAATTATCTATCAGGATTAAGCCGGGGGTTTCTTTATATGGTATCCTCCTATTCCACCACCGGGGTTTCGGGAACTTTCAGTGAGCAGCAGATTTCCTATTTTGAGAGAATTAATTCCTATCATTTATCCCTTCCCCGGCTTGTAGGCTTTGGGGTTTCGGGTGTGGAGAATTTCCGGATTGCCAGTAAATATGCCCATGGAGCCATTATTGGAAGTGCATTTATTAGGGCCCTGGGAAGGAATGGGACTTTGGAAACCAGGATAAGGGAATTTATGCGGGAATTTACAGAAAGTTAATTAACATAATTCTGAAAAATCCCCAAAATTTCCATTTTAAATTGTAACTTCGAGAGGGAATTGAATAACGGATTGAAGTCTGATCCCTTGGCTTTAAATATAAATGGAATCGTCCAACAAAAAACGAGGTTAATCAAACAATGCAGGGACTATTATCATTTTCAGCAATTTAATAATTAGCTTAGTATTCAATTGATAATCATTCTATGGTCCAAAAGTTTTCTGTACTTATTGTTGATGATGAAAAAAAGAGTCGCGAGGTTTTAAAGGAGCTAATTTCTCACATTCCGGTCCTGGAGTTTGCAGGGGAGGCTTCCAATGTAAATTCTGCTGTTGAGATAACCCATGCACTAAAGCCGGATCTGGTATTACTGGATATTGAGATGCCCGTGAATAACGGCTTTGAATATGTGAAGGAGATTGCCAGGATGGAACAAATACCGGATGTTATTTTTGTGACTGCATATGACAAATATGCGATTGAGGCCATACGGCATTCCGCTTTTGATTATATACTGAAACCGGTGGGACTGGAAGATATCAAGGCTACCATACGGAGGTATCTGGTATCGGAGAAAAGGAAAGGATTAAACGGAAGGTTTAACAGCCTTTTGGGATATTTATCCAGGAATGAAAAGATCAAATTTGATTTGCGAACCGGGTTTCTTTTTGTGGACCCGGAAGAATTGATTTATTGTGAAGCGGACGGAAATTACACTCATCTTGTTTTGGAGGACGGAAAAGAGGAGGTTGTCAGTTTCAACCTGGGCCATGTCGAGTGTCAGCTTGGGGGATATAGTTTTTTCCGGATCAACCGGTCTGTATTGGTTAATTTAAAACACATAAAAAAGCTGGATTCGAGGAACAAGATCTGTGAGTTAAAGCATAACAACAGCTATAAGAAATTCAAGATCTCTTCATCCAGGATCAAGGAATTGGTGGAGTTATTTTAGGATAAGAAATGTTTTCTTACATTTAACCCTAATGCTACTAACCGTATATTAGTTGGTAAAAAAAACGACAAAAGCTGTTAAAGCCGGGTGTGAACCCGGCTTTTTTTTACTTTGTAAGGAAGTAGATCTCTGTTTGCCAGAGTGTACTGTAGGGTTGTGACATGGGGTCGTTGAGGTATACTTCCAGGGCTTCCCAGGTTACGGGTATTTCGTTGGTTTCCACGTATTCCATGAGATAGTTATAGGAGGAAGAAAGCTCATCGTAGGGTCCGGTATGCAGGGTCATGATGGCCGGTGAAGCTTTCATAACTATGGGAAGTACGCCGTTATTGGGTTTGCCAAGCTCGGCTACGGGCATTCCGCAATACATGCTGGTGGTTTGATTTTCCGGATCGTAATCAAAGTAATACGAAAATGGGGGGCCTGTAACCTGCAGTCCCTGTGCTTCCACTTCCTGCATAACCTTGCCAAAAAGTTCTTCCATTTGGGGAGTGACTTCCTCCATACTTCCTGAGGTAGCGGCAACCATGGCTTTTTGTTCCGGAAGCTGAGCTTTTTCAACATCCGACATATGGCTGAGTTTGATATTTTTCTCAGCCATTAATTCGGCAAGGTTGTCCAGACCTTTTTGAAAGTCACTTTGCAGCTGACCTTTCATCAGGTTTAGGAAAATACGTCCCATGGGATACTTCGCATCTGTGTGAAATCCCCATTTTACAAGGGTTTTCTCACCTGCAGGTTCGAGTTCCCAGGTAATCAGTGCAGGATCGGGGGAAGGGCCGAACCAGATGCTTGAGGCAATGTATTTGCCAAACACCACGGAGTCTACCTTTACGGTACCTGTCCCGGTTTTATCGCCGGACCAGCTATAGGAAGAACCGATATATCCGGGTTCGGCTTTGATATCAACCACATTGGAAGTATCCATGCTTACCCAGGGGTCCCAGTCCTGCCGACTGTCGAATTGAGCAAGAGAGTGAAACAGGTTAACTGCGGGTTCGTCGATCTCTTTTTCAGCGGTTACGGATACCTGTGAAGGTAAGAAAATAGCAACTACCAATCCGATTACGATAATTGTAGCAAGAACAATAAAGATCCATTTCAAGATTTTCATAATTTCGAGTTTTGATTAATTATTCGTCGGGGTTTTTCTTACATATTAAAACATATATCCATAAAAGTCAATAGATATGCAACCAAATAACCTAAAAATAATGTAAAGCCGGTATTTATTCTTGCTGCCATGGAAGGAGAATCCATCAGGGAATTGACAAGATAAAAACTGAGACCAAAAAATTGAGGATGATTCATCCCGGGAACAGGAGAGATGAGTCAGGCAAGAACGGAGGATTATCCGTTCTTGTAAATAAACCTTTCCCGGAATATTTTTCCGTCTTTCCAATGTTGTATTGATACTTCTTCCATCTTCATTCTTCCCTGTCCTTTGAATGTCAGGTCCATCCAGCTATGGATAAAAGCTGTTCCGGTATCTTCATTAGCGGCATAATCCCTGATTTCAAAACCATGGACTTCTTCAACACCGGAGAACCATTCGATTTCAAATTTCCTGTTTGCATCTTTTCCTTTGCGGGGATCCTGGTCATTCTCCTGCATGGAGCAGTTTTCGGAGTAATACTTTTCGAAGGCATCCAGAAATTTACCTTCCTTCAGCATAGTCATAAAATCGTTCACGTTTTTGGAGAGGCTCATAAGTGTATTTTTTATTGGGTTTGCTGATACCAATATTACAAAATATGCCTCAGACCGGGCTTTAATGAACTGTTAATTCGGGAAGGCAGGATGGAAAGGCTGGATTATTCGGATCAAAGATTTTTTACAATACTCCGGGTTTTTTCCAGGGCAGTTTTTGCCACCAGGAGGGCATCCTGTTTCCAGTATTCCCGGTTAAAGAGTTCCACAGAAAGATATTTGGTTCCTCCCATTCCGGAAAGGGTAGTGAAGATCTCTTTTACCGGGGCCACGCCGTCGCCCGGGTAGACCCTGTCCTTATCCTGTTGTTCCGTCCGTGCGATATTCCCGGGGTAATCGTTAACATGGAAGACTTCTATAACATTTCCCTGCAGAAGTTTGAGACCTTCGAATCCGGAGTCTCCTCTGAAAAGGTGGTAGATATCGGGAAGCAGATGCACATCCGGATCGTTGGCCACAGCGACGATCATCAGAAGCTGTCCGAAATGCCATAATGCTTTGGAGGCTCCCCAGAATTCGAGTTGGGGCATTACGCCTGTTTTTCGGCCAAGTTCCAGAAGTTCGGCATACCTTTCGCCGGCCATAAAAAGGTCCAGGGGTTTATCACCGCTGACCCCGGCAGGGGCTGCTGCTATCCTTGTACCCCCAAGGGATTTCATGATCTCCATTTCTTCCTTCATGATCTGAAATCCTTTTGTTTTGTTTTCCTCACCCTCCACAAGCCAGGGCGCAAAGCCAATGGCATTGGCAATGACCAGGCCCTTATCTTCTATTCTTTTTTGCAGGTCACCGGCTTTATTTCCTTTATCAAGCCATGCTTTCACATCCCGTACCCAGAGTTCAACGGCATCGTAGCCTGCTTCTGCAGCAATATCGATATAAGCGGTAAGCCCGGGTTCCTGTCCGCTAATGGTACTGGTATTGAGGCAATACTTAAATTCTGTTTTGGATTCAGTGGCAGATTCCCTGTGGGTTACCGGTTTCAGGAAGCTTGCTCCGGCGAGTACGCCGGAGGATTTGATCATATCCCGTCTTGAGATCATAGCGTAAGGTTTTCGGTTTACCCTTCAAATATAATTATTCCTGAAATTATTGCAGGAGAGTTATGGACTTTAGTTAGCGTAATCGAGTCCGGGCACTGCTGAAAGCAGGTTATTTTTCAGGATCGTCCGGTGCTGTTCTGTGATTTCAAGGAATGAATCAGATTCCGGTTCCGGCAGACCGCTGAGGTCAAAATCAACATCCGGATTTATGGTTAGACGGGTCAGGCTGAGTAGAATTTCCGGGTTGGGCTTCAGGTTCTCTACCTTGCTGAATTCTACCCTTGGATGATTATCGCTGTTGGGATCTGTATTTTCCTGCAGTTGTTTCAGGGAGCTGGAATTGCCCCAGAAATGGGCCAGGAGTTCGCTGCTGCTTCTGATTCCCATATCGGCCAGGTAATCCAGTTGCCGACTTTCACCAAGTTTGTTCTCCCAGGAGGAGATATTTATTTTGCGGCCGTTTTTTGAACCTGTAAGCAGGGTATGACCCCGGTTCACGTACCAGAGCCGGGCATCCGGAAAGATCCCGGTAAAGGCTGCAATCAGTGATTTAAATTCATTCATATTCAACCAGTTGGTGGGTAACCACTGACAAATAATTCCGTCCGGATTAAGTTTATCTTTACAGATCTGGTAAAATTCGGTTGTATAAAGGTTTGAGCCAAGTCGGGCATGCACAGCGTTGGAGCTGATGATGTCATAATTCTTTTGGGAACGGATCAGGAGGCTTCGGCCGTCTTCCATAAACAGGTTTACGTTTTCCTTTTCCAGGACATCTTTATTAAGGTCCCTGAAATATCTGGAGGCCTGGTTTACCACTTCGGGGGATATTTCGGCGATATCGACATTAATGTTTTCTGTTTCTGCGAATCCGGAGGCTGTTACTCCCATTCCGAATCCGATTACAAGGGTATTTTCCTGGTTATCGGCCAAAAGCCAGGGGATCATGTAAAGAAGGGTATGGACCTTGAGATCTTCATCGGTGGTGAATGCAGTTTTTGCTCCATTGATACTCAGTGCCCGGTGTCCTGAAGGCAGTCTGTGTACGGCTACGGAGGAGGAGATACCTTCTTCCCTGGAAAGGATCTCATCGTTAGGGAAGTGCTTATTCTGAAAGTTTGTAAAGAGGTCGTTTTGAATAAGGAAGGGAAGAATGAGCAGGATGAGGATCAGGGGGATGGCGAGGGGGCGGATTCGTTTTGGTGCAGCGGGTCTGAAGGCAATAAGTACGAATCCGAATATCAGGTTAAGGCACACCAAAAGGATAAAAGAACGGAATACACCCAGGAGGGGAATGAAAATAAATCCGGCAACGAAGGATCCGAATATGGAGCCGAAAGTATCGAGAAAGCCGGTGAGTCCGATTTTTCTACCTACCACCGCCAATTTATCGGCGGCCAGTTTGCCCACGATGGGAAAGGTAAGACCCATAAGGATTGCAGAGGGGAGGATGAGGATAAAAATCAGAATGTACTGGAAGGAGGGGGATGCCTCGCTGAAGGAGGGTGAGGCCCGGAGAAAAACAAAAAGCAGCATCAAACTGCTGAGTCCGGTAAGGATAATGATGAGGGCCAGTAGTCCGGGGAGATTTTTCACCCGGTCAACAAAAGCTTTACTAATGAATCCTCCCAGTCCAAGACCGCAGATAAAGCTTACGATGATAACCGAATACAGGTATATGGTTTTGTCGAATGAAAAACTGATCATGATCCTGGTCCACAAAACTTCATAGGCCAGAGCGGTAAACCCTTCAACCGTGAAAATGATAAGAATCAGATTCATGAACCATTTAGGGAGTTGGGGATTAAGATTTTCTGTCAGGGCCGGGGAGGGGGGCATGGTTGAAGGGTCCTCACTCCAGGAGAGGGCCCAGAGTATAAGGAAATTGATCAGGTTGAGGGAAATGGCCAGCCAGAGTGTTCCTTTGGTACCGAATTCGCTGATGAAGATGAAGCCGGTAAGGAGGCCCCCCAGGGCTGCTCCCAGGTTATTGAGAGCATAGATTAGGCTTAGTCGGCTGCCCGAGGAGGCGAGTTTTCGGATTAGCAATTTGCTGACTACGGGGATGGTTCCTCCCATGAGGGTGGTGGGAATCAGAAGTAATGTGAAAGCCAGCATAAACTTGATAAATGGAGTGCCGGTGGGGGTTTGGAGATATGGATGGTCGGTTTTCAGGAAGATGTCGGTTACGATGGCCGACAGGGATGGGAAAAGCATGGCAAAAACCGCGATGCCCAGTTCAATAAGCATGAGCAGTTGCAATAAACGGGGGGTTCGGTCTGCGATACTTCCGAAAACGAGGCTCCCCAGTGCGAGACCGGCCATGAAAGCGGCAAGCACTGTGCTGGTGGAAAATACGTGGATCCCGAAAACCAGGTTAAGGCTTCTGAGCCAGATGATCTGGTATACCAGGGCTGAGAATCCGGAGGCGAAAACCACGAGGAGGATGATTGACCGACTCCGTCCGGACTTACTAGAGATGGTGGGAATTCCGGGCATTCAGGAAGGTTTTTAGAGGGGACGCTCTTCTTTGGTTCCGTCGGCGAAACTGGCAAACCTGGGAAGGGCGGGATCGTGGACCTGGTCGGGTCTGGGCCAGGGCCAGCCTCCGAATTCGCTTTTGCGATAGTCTTCGATGGTTTGTTGAATCTCTGATTGTGTATTCATTACGAAGGGACCGTATTGGGCTATGGGTTCTTGAATGGGTCTTCCCTGGAGGACCAGGAAGCGGGCCGGAAAGTGCGAGTTTTTGATGTTTATGGCTTCGGTACCTATGTCGGCGGCATGACTCCCTTTTAATTCTTCCCCGTCGAGGTTGAGTTTATCCCCTTTATAGAAATAGAGGGATCGCATGGTTTCTTCCGAACAGGAAGGGAGGGTCCATTCCGCATTGGCTTCCATTTCCACGAGATAGATTGCCACTTCGTTTTGATCCACGGAGGCCCATGAGTCGGGTGGAGGGGGAACGGCCGACCGGTCATTCAGTTTACCAGCGATGAGTCTGACCCGCGTTTTGCCCATCCCGGAATTGTCGAGGGTGATGATAGGGATTTCCTCTCTCCATAGCATTTTATAGTGAGGGTTTGCAAACTTGTCTGCTGCCGGCAAATTGAGCCAGATCTGGAATAATTCAAGAGGGTTCTCCTTTTGGGTGTTAATAAGGGGAAACATCTCGGTATGCTGTATACCTGCACCTGCGGTCATCCATTGTACATCGCCATGTCCGTACCTTCCTGCGGCGCCCAGAGAGTCGGCATGATCCACCAGACCTTCAAGAACAATGGTAATGGTTTCAAATCCCCTGTGAGGATGAACGGGGAACCCGGGAACCTTTTTACCGTGATACATTCTCCAACCGTCGCGGGGCACGAAATCGTGGCCTATGCTTCTGCCTTCGAGCGAAGCGATGGGTTCCATGTTTTCATTTCCTTTGGGGTAAGCATCCTGGTGGTGGACGCAAAACAGGAAGGGATTCTGGGTTTGCCATTGAAACCCCAGGGGACGCACGTTTCTGAGCTTTGATCTTTCCATAACAAGATTTTTGATAAAGGTAAAGGTAAAATAAAATCCTTCAGAGGCCAACCAAGGCGGATCATATTGAATCCGGTATCTCAGGAAAAATGAACCCGGGCTAAAAGTTAAAAGAGGGTTTACTTCAAAGGTAAATATGCTGAATAAAACATCTTTATGTTTAACAAATAATATTAAATTTTAAACAAAAATTCATTTTTGAATGTTAATGGGGTAATTAATTTTTAAAAATACAAGACAATGATAGAATTAGGCAATGCAACATTTGAAAATTATGTTGGAATGGATCAGGGGTTTTCTGAGATGGGTTATCAGATCGTAGCTCATGTTCTGACCCTTGGGTATGCTGTGATGTTAGCAGGATTATTTTATTTTATTTTAACCATGAGATCGGTTGCTCCGAAATACCGTATTTCTTCGGTGCTTTCGGTAGTGGTAATGGTGAGTGCTTTCCTGCTGCTTTTCAAACAGGCCAGCAACTGGACCAGTGCATTTGAATTTGATGCTGCCAGAGGGAAATATTTTCTGGCCTCCGGAGCCGATTTGTTCAACAACGGATACCGTTATCTCAACTGGCTTATTGATGTTCCCATGCTTCTTTTCCAGATCCTTTTCGTGGTTTCTCTTAAGAGGAGCAATTTTGCCAGCATTCGGAACCAGTTTTGGTTTTCCGGGGCTGCGATGATCATCACTGGTTACATCGGACAGTTTTATGAAGTAACCGATACGACTAAATTTTTTGTCTGGGGTGCTATTTCCACGGTATTTTTTATTCACATTCTTATACTGATGAACCGGGTTATCAGGGAAGGTAAGGAGGATACTCCTGCCGGAGCCAGAAAAGCGCTCAGTGCGATTTGGGGACTCTTCCTTGTTTCATGGATGTTATATCCGGGTGCTTACCTGATGCCTCATCTGTTGGGCATTGAGGGTGGATTTTTTAACGAGGCTGGGGTAGTGGGTCGACAGATTACGTATACCATTGCCGACATCTCATCCAAGGTCATCTACGGTGTTTTGCTTACCGTAGCAGCGCAAGCCATCAGTAAGAGTGAAGGATACGATGCAAATGAATTTAAGAATCAGATCGCTTAGGTTTGATTAAGTGCTCAGGCACAGTTTTTTCATGAGGATTGGGTTTTTGGGTTCCCTCCCGGGCAGGGGTGTCCGGGAGGGTTTTTTTTGTCCGGGTAATGAATCGAACAATTAACCCTTCAAGATTGCTTACCCCATGTACGATTTAATGCTGATACTCCTTTTCAAAATGATAGAATCATGATAAAAACATCAGTACCTATAAAAATCTTTCTGCTTTTAATGTTTTTTTTCCCGGGAGTTTTACTTGCACAGTCTCCCACTCATTATCCTACCCAGGACGGACCGGTAATTCTGACCCCTGTTAACATTATAATCTATTTTGTATTCCCTTTGGTCCTGGTTCTTCTTTTTCTTTTCTGGCGGCGGTGGTCCCGGAACCCTAAAAGAGAGGAAGAGCAGGAAAGAAAAACGGATACCGGGAATCCCTGATATCCGTTTTGCTTAAGATTAGTTTCCTGTATTTTTTAACCCCTCTGCGGTTCTTATTTCGGGTTCGGGTGCAGGAGTCATTCGGGGAGGATGATTTTCGAGAATTTTTAGTAATTCCCCGACGGCTTTTTCGATCTGCGGATCCCGTCCATCTTTTAACATGTTGGGATCATCCCAAACCGGGATATCGGGTTTCACTCCTTCACCTTCCCAGAACCAGTGTCCGTCGTTATCATACAGTCTGGCTCCCGGAACGGTGATATACCCGCCATCCATTAGCATATGTCCGGTTGCAGGGCCTACCAGGATACCCAGGGTTTTTTCACCGATGATGGGTCCGGCTTCCAGTTCCTGGAATGCCCAGGGAAGTCCGTCACCCCCTGAACCGGCCCAGCCGTTGATCAACATCGCTTTGGGTCCGTTACTCGCTTTAAGAGGCTGGGTATGATCGACTCCATGTCTCCAGTGAAGGTTATAAACCACAGGTCTGAGCAGGAGTTCCATAAAGCGGTCGGCAAGTTGTCCGCCCCCGTTGAATCTTTCATCGATAATAAATCCTTGTTTATCGAGCTGACCGTAGTACATTTTCACGAGTTCTCTCTGTCCCTGTCCCGAGGTGTTTGACATATAGATATATCCCAGTTTTCCATCGGAAAGTTCTTCCGTCATTTTGCGGTTATTCTCGATCCATTCCAGGTACCTTAGGTTAACTTCTTCCCGGGGAGTAAGACATTGGATGACTTTTTCTTTGGCATCTTCCGCTTTACCATTTTCGGAAACTTTGAGGGAAACAGTTTTGCCGGAGAGTCCTTCAAAGGCAGCGTACGGATCTTTTCCGGGCTCCAGTTTGATCCCGTTAACAGAATGGATAAAATAGCCTGGTTTCACGCTGGTTCCTGGATTGTCGAAGGGTGAGCGGACCTCGGTATCCCATGGGGCAGGCTTAACGATGCGTTTGATCTTATACATACCCTTATCTTCTTCCCAGTCGATTCCAAGGAAACCTGTAGAAATATTTTCACCGTTACGGGAGGAGGGTGTTCCGGTGTATGTATGTCCGGCACTCAGTTCGGCCTGCATATTGGACTGAATGAAAGTAATATCGGAGCGTGAACGGGCTTCTTCCACCAGTGCTCCGTATCGTTCCTTCATCTCATTCCAGTCGACCCCGTGCATGGCAGGATCATAGAAAAAGTCGCGGTACCTTCTCCAGGTATCGTTAAAAACCTGTCTCCATTCTTCCCTGGGTACGAGGTTCATGGTGAGGTCCTTTGCAGGAACCGGCTTATCAACTTTCTGTGATTCTGCGGGTTTGATAATCCCATAGTTACCTTTTTGTCCGACCAGAAGGGATTTTTGATCCGGGCTTTGGACTACCTGATTCACATCGCTGATGATGGTCTTGGTTTCTCTTTCCTTAAGGTCATAATACTCCAGTTTGGATGATCTTTCTTTGGAGCCGGTATTGGATGAGCGGTAAAACACCAGTTTGCCTTCGAAGGGCATGAGTGCTCGAATATTCCCGGCAGGCGGGGGCAAAAGAGTGATGCGGTTTTCCATACCGGAGGTATTGATTTCGATATCTTTGCTTTCCTCTTCTTCATCTTTATCCTTCTTATCTTTATCCTTTTCCTCCTTATCTTCCTCTTCAACCCTTTTCTTTTCTACGGAATCATTTTGGGGAGCCAGGAGGGAGGGGGTATCTTCTGAAAGGCATATGGCTGCGATTTGAGTGGCATTGGGATAAACCCAGGTCCCATCGGAAAGGGCTGAATAGCTGGGGTCGAAATTTCGGTTGGTAAGATAGAACAGGTATTTTCCGTCGGTACTGAAAACCGGATATTCATCGGAATAAAATCCGCTGGTGACCGGGTGGATCTTTTTTTCTTCCAATTGATAAAGGTACACAGCCGAATTGGCATTTTTCTTTCCTTTTGCATAGCTGAGCCATTTTGAATCGGGGGACCAGGAAAGCGGGTATCCGCTTCTGCCTCCATGTCCGATGTTAAAATAGGTATGATCGACTTTTGTCAGTTCTTTTGATCCGGTTTCCAGAATGAAAATGGTATTGGTTTCATCGATAAAGGCCAGCTTTTTACTATCGGGTGACCAAAAAAGGGTGTAGCCGTAGCCTTTTCCCCGGCTGGTTATCTTCTGAGGTTGGGCATCCTCTTCCAGGTTCAGCAAATGTATTTCATATTCTCCTGAAAGATCGCTCCACCAGGCGAGGTATTTTCCGTCGGGTGAAACAGCCGGGTCACGGTCATTGGCACCCGATGAGCGGGTAAGGTTCAGCGTATATCCATGTTCTGCAGGAACGTAAAACAGCTCCCCACGGGCTTCGAAGACCACTCGTTTATCGCCGGGAACAAGGGAAGCACCGGAAATGGATTTACTTACGTTTTCGAGTCCGGGCATTTCATTGGTGAGATCGTCGGCCACCTTAACCTCGAGGGTTTTATAATCTCCGGTTTGATGATCCATAAGGTATAGTTTCCCTCCCATTTCAAATACTACTCCTCCCTCACCGGCGGCCATGAAGGAGATGTCAAAATCGGTGAATTTTGTGAGCTGTTCAGTTTCACGGGTTTCAGGATTAAAAGCCCAGATATTGAGTCTCATGTTTTCATCACGATCAGAAACGAAGTAGAGGGTATTTCCATGCCATGAGGGTTTGCCGTCGATGGCGGGATTATCGGTAATCTTTTGAAAGCTCTTTGCATTGAAATCATACATGATAATATCGGAGGTCAATCCGCCCCGATATCTCTTAAAAGGATAGTTCTCCGTGATTCGGGTGATGTAAGCAAACTTATCGCCTTCGGGTGAAAAGCTACCGATCTCTCCATAGGGAATAGCCAACTTTTTTGGGAGTCCGCCTTCAATGCCAACTTCATAGAACTGTTTGAAGGATTGACGACCGCTTTCCCTCCCTGAGGCGAAAATAATTTTGTCGCCCGAAGGATGCCAGCCGACCATCCTGTCGCTAAATGAGTTATAGGTAATTCTTTTGGGAATCCCACCGGTGACAGGCAGAATAAAAACATCCTCATTGCCGTTGTAGTCGGCCGTAAAAGCGATGTGTTTACCATCGGGTGAGAAACGGGGCCAGGAAATCTCTCCCTGCGAATTGGTAAGAGGGGTTGCCACTCCGCCCTCAAGGGGCAAAAGCCAGATATCCTCTCCATAGACGAAGCAGATATGATGGGATGAAATGTCCAGATACCTGAGGAGTCCGGCATTAACCTGAGCAGACAGGCTCAGGGTGATCATCCCTGTAAGGATCATCGAAAGAAATCTTTTCATAGCAGTAAATTTTGGTTTTTAGAAAAGGGTTTATTTAGGGATCGGGCAGATCCAAAAATGTAAATATAAGGATTTAAGGGCATCCCGGGTTTTTGATTCTGTAAAAGATTTCCAAACAACGGTGAAGGTCGTTTAAGGTTGGAGTCTTTTGTCCGATTGAAGAAATATTCATCTATCCATCGTTTTTTGTTTTATTCAACGCGGATAAAGATGGGTATATTTTTCATCCCCTAAGGTATCGGAATTAACCGAACAGGGGTGAATTTTGCCCTATTTCACATAGACAATCTTTTCCAGGGTCACGACCGGGGAATTGTTCTCGTAAATTTTGATGTAAACCGTATCGGGCCCTCCCTTATCATAGTCAATTCCGAAGCCCATTTTCACATCACAGTTTTTTCCGGGTTCGGTATTATAGAAGGTTTGTGACTCGGTAACAAAATCGTAAATAGTCCAGTCCCAGTTCACAGGTCCGTCGGGCATGACCTGCATAAACCAGATCCCTCCGTCCATTTCAATCTTAATATCGGCCCCCGGGGAGAGGTTCGCAGCAAAGCTCATCATCTGATCACGGAATACCGTAGTCGTATCAGCAAACAATATGTTTTTCCCGTGTTTTCCGGTCTCCGGGAAGGTTACCAGGGAAATGGCTTCAAATCCGGAATTGTGAATGAAATGATTGACAGGAGTCTCGAAATCAGGAATAACGGCAACCTGGCCCAGATCTTCATACCTGCTTTCCAGCTTGGTACGAATATCTTCCAGGTTAAGGATGGAGGCATAGGTGAGCAGATCACTTCCAATGGATTCACTGTCGAGCACACCATCTGTACGAATATCGGTACTGATATTCGCCAGGAGCTCCGATAGTTCAGCGGTGGAACGAAAGGCCTGCAGAATCACCGATGCCGCCAGCAGCATGCCATTCTCACCCCCTTCAGCATCGATGGAAAGATTTTCAAATTCCGCATTCTCGCCAGACTCAATCTCAAAAAGCGCCAGAATTTCCGATTCGGCCTGAGTTTTGGCCTCTTCAAAAGAGGATCCCTGCTCCAAAAGGTAAAGCAGTCTGCTTCTTTCAAGATGGGAAAGGACATTGATATTGCAGGTCTCCCGGTTGGTTAGATCCGACAGCCCGTAAAGCACCAGCCTGGATTCGGATATCTCACCGGTAATCTCGTTGTAATAAAATCCGTCCGATTTGATTTCAGCCACCGGATTATCCAGGTTGATATTCACAAACCGAAAGGCCCCGGTATTATCCAGAACCTGCGAGGTATAGTTGGTCCCGGTCTGATTCAGGTCGGCATCCAGCTCAAAAAGAGAAATTTCCGTTCCGTTAATAAAAGGTCCCTTCTGCACAAATCCGTCCAGGACTTCCTTGGAAAGAGCTTGGGTTTTTCCGGTTGAAGGGTCTTCGTTGTTGCACGCAGCGAGCAAAACAACCAGAGCAATGAGTAAAGACAGATGTTTTTTCATTTTGAATTCGGATTACTAATTATTGCGGGGTCATGTGTTTGATCTTCGGAAACTTAAATTTGAATAATATGGAGGGCATATTGATAAACCGGTTATTGGATATAGCAATTTACAACATATTTCGAACAATCCCCGGGATCGGGCGAAAAAGTTGATCGAAGGAGTTCAATTAAGGGATTTAGGTTTTTACTCTCCCCCGGCCGTACCAAAGCCAAATGCCCGTTAGTGTGAACATTAGCAATGAGAGTCCGGTGAAAGTGGTGTATAGAAGTTTAAAAAGGCCGTTGGTTCCCAGTACACGATCCAGCACCGATCCATCGTGAATATTTTCGATCAGGTCTGAGTTTCGTTTTCCTATGTGCAGTACCTCACCGGTTTTTCCATCGAGCTGCACCCCGAGATAATGATCCTCAAAGATAAATTTAACCGTTCCCTTGGAGGGTCTCAGGTCTATCCTGGATATTTTGCGGGAGAGTTCGGGGTGATATTTTTTGAGGGTCTCATCGCTTATCCTGACCAGGCTGTCGATCGGAAGCCATTCCGAAATATTTACCGAGGAACCCTGTCGTGTATAGGGGAGGAGGGCATCACCGGTATTTTTCTTCCATCCCAGGAGGAGTCCGCTCACCCCCACCCCCAGAAGGAAAACAAAGAGCCAAACCGATGAAATCCGGTGGATCTTCCTTATTGTCCGCAATACCTTGCTTCTTTTTTCTTTTATTTCGCTTTCCCTGCTTGCCACAATCTTTTTTTTAAGTCAAACGGCACTGATTCTTTCGTTATCCCGAAAAACAGCTTTTTTCCTGCCGTGGGCGAAAATACAAAAAAAAAGTGCCGGAACCCACTGCTCCGGCACTCTAACAACCATTACCCGGATGCGATCATCCCAGCTTACGAATCCATTCTTCGCCCAGCTGATCTGCGAGCTTAACATGCATAAGCTTTCTTGCCTGTATTCCTTCGACCTTTATTTTGAGGGAACCCCCGTTTTCGATGATCACCGTATCGCAGTCTTCGTTCCTTTAAATACACGATTAATCAGTGATGATGATTATCTGGGCGTGGATGTGAAAAAACAAAAAGGTAAGAGAAAAAATGGAAAAGAGGGAACCCTTCAAACTGCAAATGGGTGAATATGAACCTTACAGGGGGCTGATTCGATCAGACCTAATTCACGCCTTTTACTTTCGTATCGATTCTGTAAATGGAGGTCTGGGCAGTGATGAAAAGGATATCCCTGTTTTTTCCTGCGAAAGTGACGTTGGAGGGTTTCTCGGGAACCTCGATCTCACCTACCTTGTTTCCGTCTTTGTCGATGATCAGAACCACCGAACGGGTAGTGAAATAGACATTCCCCTGGTTGTCGATGGTCATTCCATCCGACCCTTCCTCGGCAAAAAGCACGCGGTTGGTAAGGGTTCCGTCTTCCTGAATATCAAAGCGGTAGGTCCTTTTACCGTTGGCGTCGGCAACGTAAAGATTTTTCCCGTCGGGGGTGCCGATAATGCCGTTGGGCATCTTGAAGTCTGCAGCTACCCTTTGCAGATCTCCCTCTGGAGTAAGCAGGTAAACTCCTCTTTCTTCCTGCAATTCCTCATGGCCTTCGGGCCACCATGGCCTTTTGTAATAGGGATCAGTAAAAAATATATGTCCGCCGGGATGCTGCCAGACATCGTTGGGACCATTCAGGTGTTTGCCTTTGTAGCCGTCGACCAGGACAGTTTTATTTCCGTCCATATCAAAGCGGATAAGCTTGTTCCGGTAATCGGCACAAGCAAGGAGTTGTCCGTCATTACTGAAATAGAGTCCGTTAGACCGTTCCCCGTCCACTTCAAACTCACTTACCCCACCGTTGGGATCCCAGATATGGATTTTGTTGTTGGGCTGATCGGTAAAGAAAACCCTTCCATCCTCATGGGCAGCAGGCCCTTCGGTGAAGCGAAACCCGGTTTCGATCTGCACCAGTTCGGCATTTTTCGCCAGGATCTTTTTAAGTCCGGGTTCCCCCGCAGAGGTGTTAACCGCGAGGACAGGAAGCATTGCAATAAGAAAAAGGCTGAATGGTTTCATGGCGTTTTATTTATATTTTGGATTTATTTTCAGGAATGACCTGATATCTCAACGAAGTCACAAGATAATCTATCTGCTTTTTATCCTTATAAGACTATTAACAAAAACAAGCCGGATTTGCTTAAAAAAAGCCTTACATTTCGAAAAATGGTTCCGGTTTTATTCCATGCCAGGAAAACCCGTTCCAAAAAAGTTTTTAGTTATGAAGTTGAAATTCAGATCATTGATATTTACCGTATTTATTCTGTCGTTGGTTTCCTGCGAAGAGGAAAGACCCTCAAAAGGTCTCGTAAGTTTTGCCGAGCTGCCGGTGTATGAAGACGGGATTCTCCGTTTTTCGGCTTATATACAATACGGTCGGGAAGGAAAACAGGTCGAATGCGACTATCAGGTTCTGGATGGACCCTTCATTGTGGATGAGGGCATTCTTCCGCTTTCCGACCGGCAGATTGCGGGGACCATATTCATTCCCTGAACGCTTTTTCTGCAATATTCACCCGGGGTATTCGTCTGAGGGAATACCCATCAACATGAGTTCCGAAACAAAATACAGTGATTGAATGTTGACCATTATCGGGTTTAGATGAATAGTAACAGAAATGAAATCAGGAGGATATACTAATGAATGCTAATGTTTGGAAATTGAATGATTTGCCTGATCTCTCAGGGAAAACCATCATTGTTACCGGCGGAAATACCGGATTGGGCTTCGCTTCGGTGAGAGCTTTTGTATCGAAAGGAGCCGAGGTAATCATTGCGGGGAGAACCCCGGAAAAGGATGAGAAAGCTAGAAAGGAGATACTGGATGAATTTCCGGAAGCCAGAATTCATATCATGAAGCTGGATCTTTCAAACCTGGGATCGGTAAAGCAGTTTGCGGATGATTTCAAAAAGAAGTTTAGCAGACTGGATGTTTTGCTCAACAATGCAGGCATTATGATGAGTCCGAATTTTGCGACAGAGGACGGTTTTGAGGGTCAGACAGGGATTAACCATCTCGGACATTTTGCTCTCACCGGCAGCTTGCTGGAGGTATTGCTTAAAACGGAAAACGCAAGGGTGGTCAATGTTAGCAGCATCGCTCATAAAAGAGGGGACACCGATTTTGATAAGATGGTTTATAGTCCGGATGGTGACTATTCAACCACAAAGGCTTACGGCAGATCCAAGCTGGCGAATCTTTTTTTCACCTATGAACTGGAGCGATTTTTCAGGAAAAACGGATCCACTGCCATCGCTGTTGCTGCGCATCCGGGAGTTACCAAAACCGATCTCGGCCGGTTCATGCCTCTTTTCAACCTTTGGGCACAAAAACCGGAGATGGGGGCTCTTCCGCAATTCCGGGCTTCGGCAGACCCGAAAGTAAAGGGGGGCGAATTTTATGGTCCGGCAGGCAGGCGTGAGCTGAAAGGTTTTCCGGTAAAGGTTGAGTCAAACAGGCTTTCCCATTCGAAGGAAGCAGCAGCAAAGCTTTGGGAAAAATCCGAAGAATTAACCGGGGTGAAATTTAACATATAGGCCGAGATTCCTTATACTTGCAGGATACACCAACATCTTCCTCTATGCTTGCCTTAATTCGAACTGCATTGGCCGGGGGAGGTTTTCTCCTGGGAATGATGGTATTTCAGGGATGCAGGGTCCCTGAAGAAAAGATTGATTTTGAACCCTTTACCTACAAACATTCGGTTGAAGAGCTTGGAGAAAAGTATTCGGATGAGATAATACTGTTTGCCAGGTCTGAAGTGGAAAAACTTCAGGAGATAAATGCAACCGGAAAGTACCGGGGAACCCTGGAATCAATCGATAAGCATCCCACCCCCGAATGGTATGTAGATGCCAGGCTGGGGATCTTTTACGACTGGGGGCCCTATTCCATTGCCGGTTACGGGGAAAAAGGGTGGAGCCGGGCCCGTTACCCCGACTGGTACCTTCACCGTATGTACACCGACTATCGTGACCATCACCGTGAAAACTGGGGTGAGGATTTTCACAGGGACGATTTCCTGCCCCTCTTTAGAGCCGAAAACTTCAATGCCGATGAGGTCACCGATCTGGTTACCCTGAGCGGAGCCAGGTATCTGGTACCCTTCCATAAGCATCATGATGGATTTTGTCTGTGGGACTCAAAATATACCTTCAGGGATGCAGTGGACATGTTTCCCGGAAGGGACCTGGCGGCCGAACTTGCTGCCTCATGCAGGGAAAAAGGGATCCCTTTCGGATTCTATTTCTCTGTGGAGGAGTATGAGTACCCCATGATCACCGAAGGAGATTCACTCTACGTTCGCTATTGGTCGGATAATATGGCTCCGGATAATGCCGGACTCGTTAAAACGGAGGGGGAGATCACCGGTGCTTTTTTACCGGAGCTGCATAACCGTATGCTTTCGGGAAAGGTTCCCGTCGAAAATTTTATTGGGGATATGATCCTCCCTCAGGCCATCGAATTTATAGATCAGTATGACCCCGATATTCTCTGGTTTGACGGGGAATGGCAAAGGCCGGCAGAGTATTACCGCACACCGGAGATCGTTGCGTATTTTTATAATCAGGCTGAGGGGCGTAAGGAGGTGGCTTCCAACGACCGGCTGGGGCAGGGTACCCGCGAGAGTCATGGAGATTTCCATACCTCGGAGACCGATGAGGTTACCTCGAAGCAGGATTTTCCCTGGGAAGAGAACCGGTCCATGTCGGAGTCATACGGCTACAGCCGTTACGATTCTCTTTCAAACTACCTTACGGCCGATGAATTGGTGCAGATGCTGGTGAGGATCGTAGCCAAGGGAGGGAACCTGAACCTGATGGTTAATCCCGACGGCAGCGGAAAAATACCCCAGATCCAGATGGATCTTTTGAAGGAACTGGGGGACTGGCTGAGGATCAACGGGGAGGCCATTTTCGGCACCAGGCCTTATGAGACTATGGCCGACAACACCCAGCTGGGTCAGCCGGTATGGTACACCATGAGCAAGGACAGTACCTGGGCTTATGCCATTGTATTTGACTGGCCCAAGTCGGAAACCTTTATTTGCAGCAATGCCAATATTGTCTGGGACTCGGAGCTTACCCTGCTGGGATACGATGAACCCCTGGAGTGGGTGGATACCGGACTGGACACCTGGGGTTCATCGTATCCCAGCAGGGTAAGCTCCGAG
>CAZNFR010000059.1:15952-22836 GCA_964572225.1 uncultured Bacteroidaceae bacterium | reverse complement strand
GGAAAGCGTGTGTACCCCTAAAGGGTACCGAGGGTTCGAATCCCTCTCTCTCCGCTGCATTTTAAGGACAACTGCCGGAAAACCCAGGGTCTACGAAGCTTTTACCGGATCATTTCAGTAAATAACGACCTTTCAAAAGGCAGTTATATCACAAGGAATGGGATTGTTCATGAATATTTACCCTTGAATGTTTGAAATTTCTATAAAATCGTAATATTTTTAAGCTTTTAAAATTAAACTGTAAATTCAATAATTAAACTAAAAACAAATCATGAAAAAGTTATTTGCACTTATAGCGGTTCTCGGGATGCTGATGGGAGCATCGATAGTGGCAGTAGCACAGGATGATATGCCTCAGGATGATGCCACGGCAACTGAAGAAGCTATGGACACTACCATGGCCGATCAAACTGAAATGGTTGCAGACGAGGCTGCAGACAGCGAGGTGGATGCAGAAGAGCTGGCTTCAGGCGGCGGACTTGGTGTACTTCACAAAAGCGTAAAAACCAAATTTATTGAGGGGGGTGCTTCCTTTATGGGTGCTGTTCTTCTTGCCCTTATCTTTGGTCTTGCCTTCGCATTTGAAAGGATTATCTATCTGAATCTTGCTACCACCAACACCGACAAACTTCTGAAGAAAGTAGAAGAAGCGCTTGATGCAGGCGGAGTGGAAGCAGCCAAAGACGTTTGCCGCAATACCCGCGGACCCGTTGCAAGTATTTTTTATCAGGGATTGGAAAGAATTGACCAGGGGATTGACGTGGTTGAAAAATCCGTAATCTCCTATGGTAGTGTTCAAATGGGTTTACTGGAAAGAGGCCTGAGTTGGATTTCGCTCTTTATCGCGATCGCTCCCATGCTTGGGTTTATGGGTACCGTTATCGGTATGATCGACGCCTTCGACAAGATCCAGGCCGCAGGTGATGTTCAGCCTTCACTGGTTGCCGGAGGTATCAAGGTTGCACTGATTACCACTGTATCCGGTCTAATTGTAGCGATCATCCTTCAGATCTTCTATAACTACATTGTCTCCAAGATCGACGGTATCGTTAACAAAATGGAAGATGCATCCATTACATTGATCGACCTTCTGGTAAAACACAATCTTAAAAAATAAGAAACTATGTCTTTTTCTAAAATAGCACAAATAGCATTATATGTTGTTGTGGCAGTTTCAGTACTGGTCATTGGCCTGTTCTACTTCGGTGACAACCTCATCGATACCCAGGCTTATGAGGCTAAGGTAGAGAAACTGACTGCTCCTGACGACATGACTCAGGGATTCAATTTCCAGAGTGACATGATGCAGGACCAGGCGGCTGACACAACCATCACCGAAGAAGGAGATACCATCATCGAAGCAGCTCCCGCTCCTCCTCCAGTTATGGAAGAGCCCGCTGAAGAGGTTGAAGTATCTTTTACCTTCATGGAAAGTCTGGTGCATAACAGCACCGATATCGCTCTGATCTGGGCATACATCCTGGTGATCATCACCCTGATCATTGCCCTGGCATTCTCATTGGTTTACATGTTCTCCAATACCCGGGCCCTGGTTCGCGGACTCGGAGTGCTTGCAGGTGCTGCATTGCTGGTGTTCCTGGCCTGGATGCTTGGTTCCGATGTACCCCTCGACATTGTGGGTTACGAAGGAACGGATAACAAAGATCCACAGGTTTTGAGAATGGTGGATATGGGACTTATCTCAACCTACCTTGTACTTGGGTTGATTCTTTTGTCCATACTTTACTCAGAAATTGCAAAATATTTTAAATAAAAATCAGGGTATTTCCGTTATACTATCAGCGGAAATACCTTAAACATACAAACCAATGGCAAGAAGAGATATACAGGAAATTAATGCCGGTTCCATGGCAGACATAGCCTTCCTGCTCCTCATATTCTTTCTTGTGGCTACCACGATGGATATCGATACCGGTATCTCCAGACTTCTTCCTCCCATCCCGGAAGAGGAACAGGATACCGAAACGGATGTGAAGGAAAGAAATGTCCTGGTGGTACTCATAAACCGAGATGACCAGTTGATGGTGGAAGAAGAAGTGATGGATTTGCCGGAGCTGAGGGAGAAGACCATAGAGTTCTTCAGTAATCCCAACAATGACGAGGAACTGCCGGAAATGAAAGAGATTGAAGTGGATTTCCCCCCGGGTGTATCCTCACGATTCCCTGACGGGAAGGCCCGCATCATGGTATCCCAGGGTGTGGTATCTCTGCAGAACGACCGGTCCACTACCTATGGCATTTATCTTCAGGTACAGGATGTACTCGTTGCTGCAGTTAACGACCTGAGGAACCAGTTCGCAATGGAATATTTCGGCAGGGGATACAACGATTTCAATCCTCGTAACTATGTTGATGAGCAAATTCTGGAAGGGATCAGGGAAGTATACAAAATGAACATTTCAGAAGCGGAACCAAAAAATATCGGAGGAAACTAACATGTCCAAGTTTAAGAAGAAATCCAATAAAGGAGCACAAACCATTAATACGGCCTCATTGCCGGACATCGTGTTTATGCTGTTATTTTTCTTCATGGTTTCTACCGTTATGCGTGAAACTCAGTTGCAGGTAAGGGTAACCGTACCCCAGGCAACCGAGGTGAAGAAGATTGAGAAAAAATCCCTGGTTAGCTATATCTATATTGGAAACCCCGTTTCCCGGCTGATAGAGCTTTACGGAACTGAACCCATCATTCAGCTCAATGATAAACTCATTAACGAAGAAGGGATCCCCTCAGAACCCGTTAAGGATTTTGTACTCGCAGAAAGAGAAAAAATGGATGAAGCCGACCGGAATAAAATGACGGTTTCCCTGAGAATCGACCAGGGTATAAAAATGGGCAAGGTTTCCGATGTGAAACAGGCACTTCGTTATGCGAATGCCCTCAAAATTAATTACTCTGCCCGTCGTGAATACGACGAGAATTAAAAAATACCTATCTTTTTCGTGATGAAGGGCTATCCTATGCAGGATGGCCTTTTTTTGGCTTATTATTTTGCCAATACCCATGAATAAATAACGTTATTAATGCCGTTATTAAACTTCATAAGAGACTAATATAGAGATATATACACGAAAAATATTTATTTTTTAGGAATTTTCTTTCTTTTTTAAATCCCCTTTCATGGCAAATCCGATCCCCCAAAAAGAAACAAAAGCCGTGATCAGATAAAACATCAGACTTACAGCCACACTGAGGTTCTGATCCAATCCAAGCAATCTTGCTCCATAGAGGAAGGTCAATTCCCGGGTACCGATACCCCCTATGGAAATGGGGAGCATGGCTACAATGGAGGATATAAGGAATATGAAAAGGTAGGAAAGCACATTATCAGAACCATCTATGGTTAGCAGGATAAACAGAGCTGAAAATACCTGAAGGATCTGAACCCCGAATGAAAAAAGGGTGGTGGGGAGGTAAATGCTTTTAAAACTTGCAAAAAACTTGCGGATGACCAGGTAAAAACTGAGGATTGCTATAGGTACCAGGACCCAGATAAAGAATTTGTATGGGAAAGAGATATCAGGATCAATAAAAAGGCTTAGGAGAACGGCCAGACAGAAAAGGGCAAGGACCCCACTAAGTCTGTCGGTGAGAATGGCCCAAAATACTGTGCCGGCCTTAACCTGAAAACGTTTACTGAAAAGATAGATTTTATACCCATCTCCTCCAATGCCTCCTGGTAGAAAAAGATTGTAGAACATACCCAAAAGGTAGTAGCGGAAGTTTTCTTTTTCCGTGAGGGTAACTCCGGTTTTATGCAGGAAACGGTTCAGTCTGAATGCTGCCATGGTTTTGGATAAAACAAACAGGATCAGGGCTGTGAAAAGATAGGGAAGATAAGAGCGGGAATATAAATCCTTTACTGCCCCGAGGTCAATTTGCTTTAACGCAAAGTAGAGTGCGCCGACGGAGATAATGATTTTGACGGCAGTCTTAAGCCATGAGGGTAGTTTAAGCTTCACCTTTGCTTATCTTTTTAATGCGGTACGGGGTTTTGTCCTGGGATTCGTAATAGGTACGCATTAACAGCTCGGCAATGATCCCGATGGTGATCAGCTGGAATCCTGTCACCACCAGTAGGAGTGCGAGAAGGAGAAGGGGTTTTCCCCAAATGTCCTCTCCGGCAATCTTTAGGATCAGAAGATAAAAATTGATCAGGAGTCCGGCTAAAAGAATGAGAATACCCCAGGTTCCAAAAAGGTGCATGGGCCTTTGCAAATATTTCTTGAAGAAAAGCATCAGCAGCAGATCGGATACAACCCTGAAAGTTCTCCCTATCCCGTATTTGGTTTTGCCAAATTTTCTGGGGTGGTGTTTCACTTCAATCTGGGTAATTTTGGCACCTTCAAGACTGGCGAGGACCGGGATGAAGCGATGCAATTCACCATAGAGTCCGAGATTCTTGGCCAGGTCGGATTTGAATATTTTAAGGGTACAGCCATAATCCTTCAGCCTGACATTCGTGGTTCTTCTTATAATGGAATTGGCAATCCAACTGGGGATCTTTCTCAGGAAAACTCCGTCTTTCCGGTTTTTTCTCCATCCTGCAATCATATCCCATTCTTCCGCCTCAGCTTTTTCAAGCAGGGAAGGAATGTCGGAAGGGTCGTTCTGAAGATCTCCGTCTATCAGAACGATAAATTCCCCCTCTGCATGCTTAATTCCGGCAGCAAGAGCCGAGCTCTGACCATAGTTCTTTTTCAGTTCTATCAGGACCAGCCGCGGATGATGGGTCGATTGGATCTCGGTAACCGTATTATCGGTGGAGCCGTCATCCACATAAATAAGTTCGTAGTCAATATTCTGAAGGGACCTGTCTATCTGTTCAACCAGAGGTTTGATGTTTTCCTCTTCATTGTACACACAGACCACGACCGAAAGTTTTTTCATTCCCGGAGATTTTGAGTTTTATCCGCTGCAAATATACTAAAAGCTTTGAGATACAACCATTCCATAAAAGACGGGGGGAAACCGGTGATTTATATCACCGATCTCTGTGATATATATCAATTCAATCCCGCATCCTTCGAACCGGGGAGTGCGTAAATTTGAATATCCAAACAGGAAAAAAATTGGCAAAGAAAATCACAGATAATGGAATTCAGAGTTTACGATGAAAACGGGAGGGTGATCATCAATAATCGAAGAGAGGATGAGTCCGAAAGCGGTCACTACGAATTTGATCTGACCAATCAGACCTCCGAAATCTATTATGTGATATCCAGGCTTGGACAGAAGTTAAGGAAGAAATTCCGTTTATTATAAGATCTTTCCGTGATGCATGGCTGAGTCACAGAAACATGGGTTCGCCCTGCGGACCCGTGTTTCGTTTTTTACGACAGCCCTGATCAGTCCATAAAGAAACTGACCCGAACAGGCAGGAACGGAAAGATGGAAGAAGTGAAGAATCCGACATTGAACCTAAACGAAAAACCATGAACAGCCATCGCAAATTCCATATCCTATTTTATCTCTGGGCCCTTTCAGCATTATCTCTCCCCCTTTTTGCACAATCTGCCGGGGAGGTTGTGATCCTGGATGAGAATATTAAAAACAAGGATATCATCATTCAATCTCTCCGGTCAGGCATTCATGTGATTGAACTGGAACAGGGCGTTGATCAGTTCGACCGCCTGAATTCCGAGCTCGCGGGCCTGAAAAATCTGAAAGCGGTCCATCTGCTTTTATGCGGAAAGGAGGGATTTATCATGTTCGACGGCAAGCCCATGAACAACGGTAACCTATGCGAAAAATACGAAACCCTCAGTGAATGGAAACATAGTTTCGATCAGGAAGGGGATATTCTTATCTATACCTGTAATCTGGCCAGGGAGGACAATGGAAAGTTGTTAACCAGGCGACTTTCTTCCATTACCGGACTGGATGTGGCCGCTTCGGTAAACCTTACGGGTAATGATGATATTTCGGCCGACTGGAGCCTGGAGTTTATGGTAGGAAAAGTAGAAACCCAACTCTGTTTTGACCCGCTAAAGATCCGGGACTATCCCGGCAAATTGCAGCGTGAAGACTCAAACTAAATATGCAGAAATGGAGATCAAAATTTTCGATAGCAAGGGCGAGGTAATGGCGGAAAGGTATTACTACCCCAAAGACAGGAGAAAAGAAACGCGGTTTAAGCTCGACGGGGCCAGGGCGGGCATCTATGTCGTAAATATCATTATCGAGGATGTGGTGAAAACTGCCCGCATGAGGCTAACATAAATCCCTGAACAAATCCCCCCGATATTCGGTCATATTTTCATCACCATTTTTTTAATCATACCATGACTGATAAACGAAGAAGGTTTAGTTCCGGATCCACATTCGAGAAGGAAATTGGATATTCCAGAGCCGTAATCGATGGTGACTGGGTGTTCATCTCAGGTACCACCGGTTATAATTATGAAGATATGACCCTTCCGGAAGGAATTCTGGAACAAACAGAGCAATGTCTCCGGAACATCGATAGTGCAATCGAACAAGCCGGGGCCAAAAGAGAAGACATTCTAAGGGTATTGTACATAGTTCCAAATGCCTCAGAGTTTCCCCTTTGCTGGCCCCTTCTAAAGAAATATTTCGGGGAGTTTCCCCCTGCCGCCACCATGATCTCGGCCGGACTGGCTAACGATAACATGAAGATTGAGATCCAGGTTACGGCCCGAAAACAATCCTGATCCTGATCAAAATTCCTTTGCATACCAGATTATAGGGCTGTCTTCGCAGGGATTAGGAAAAAATCCTTAAATTTGCCCACTGTTAAAATTAGTAATCCTTCATCCCGGGATGCAATGAAATTGACATACCGGCCCCATAGTTCAATGGATAGAATGCAAGATTCCGGTTCTTGTGATCTGGGTTCGAA
>CAZNFR010000059.1:0-15852 GCA_964572225.1 uncultured Bacteroidaceae bacterium | reverse complement strand
CCCATAGTTCAATGGATAGAATGCAAGATTCCGGTTCTTGTGATCTGGGTTCGAATCCCGGTGGGGTCACTTTCCTCTTCCTTCTTTAATTACTTATTCTCCCAAAGATTTTCTATTTTCGCAGTCTTGTATGTTTTTCCAATAATCTGTATCCCCTATGGACTATAAATTCGCCGAAATAGAAAAAAAATGGCAGGACTACTGGGAGAAGAATAAAACCTTTAAAACGCCCGATGATACCAGTAATCCGTATAAATACTATATTCTCGACATGTTTCCCTATCCGTCCGGAGCGGGACTGCATGTAGGTCACCCGGAAGGTTACACTGCTACCGATATTGTAAGCCGGTACAAGAGAATGCAGGGGTATAATGTTCTTCATCCCATGGGCTGGGATGCTTTTGGTCTTCCTGCCGAACAGTACGCCATCCAGACAGGAACCCATCCCTCCGAGACCACCCGCATAAACTGCGAAAATTTTCGCCGTCAGATCAGGGAACTCGGATTGAGCTATGACTGGGACCGGGAGATAAACACCACAGACCCTGGATATTTTAAATGGACACAATGGATATTCATTCGATTGTATAACACCTGGTTCGATGAGGAACTTCAAAAAGGCAGACCCATCGAAGAACTCCCTGTACCGGATGAGGTCCGTTCCAAAGGACCTTCGGCCATCAGAAATTACATTGCAGATAAAAGACTGGCCTATTACGATAACGCTCAGGTATGGTGGTGTCCTCATTGTAAAATTGTATGTGCGAACGAGGAGGTGCTCACAGACGGCACTCATGAAAAATGTGGGAATCCGGTGGAAAAGAAGAACCTTAAACAGTGGATGCTGAGGATTCCCCTCTATGCAGAGAGATTACTCAGGGGAATTGACCAGCTCGACTGGCCCGAGGGGATCAAGGATATGCAAAGAAACTGGATTGGAAAATCGACGGGTGCAGAAGTTGATTTTCAACTTAAAGACAGTGATAAACATCTCCGGGTGTTCACTACCCGACCCGATACCCTTTTTGGGGCAACCTACATGGTTATCGCACCCGAACATCCACTGGCCGGGGAGCTGACCCTGGAAGATTACCGAAAGGAGGTTGAAAAATACATTCATGCCGCCAATCTTAAATCGGACCTGGACCGTACCGATCTTGCCCGGGAAAAAACAGGAGTATTTACAGGCAGCTACGCCATAAACCCGGTGAACAGGGAGGAAATTCCCATCTGGATAGCCGATTATGTTTTGACCGGATATGGTACCGGTGCCATCATGGCCGTTCCAGCCCATGATAGCCGTGATTTTGAATTTGCTCAAAAATTCGGACTTCCCGTGCGCTGTATTATGGATCCCGACACTTCCGACAGTCTTCAGAAGCAAAGAGTATTGAATTCCGAAGAGTGTTGGACTGAAGACGGAATCTATATCAATTCAGCCAATGAGGAAACGGGCATTGATATAAACGGACTGAACAAGGAATCGGGGATACGTACCCTTATTCAATGTCTCGAAAATAATAAACTGGGAACAAGCCGGGTAAATTACAAAATCCGTGACTGGTTATTCAGTCGGCAGCGATACTGGGGAGAACCCTTTCCGGTGATACACTGGGAGGATGGAGAGATTGAGGTCCTGGAGGATCCCGAGCTTCCTTTAGAGCTGCCGGAGCTCGATAAATTTGAGCCGGGGGATCAGGGGGAATCTCCCCTGGCCAATGCAGGTGAATGGTTGGTAGTAAAGGATAAGAATGGCAGAACAGGCAGGCGTGAGACCAATACCATGCCCCAGTGGGCAGGATCATGCTGGTATTATCTGAGATATATTGATCCACACAATGAGGAAAGCATCTTTGATCCTGCTAAAGAAAGTTACTGGATGCCGGTGGACCTCTACATAGGCGGTGCCGAACATGCCGTACTTCATCTTTTGTACAGTCGTTTCTGGCATAAGGTCCTTTTCGATCTGGGAGTTGTCTCCCACGATGAACCTTACAAGAAGTTGTTCAACCAGGGAATGATCCTTGCTTTTGCCTATGAGACCAAATCGGGAGCCAAGGTTGCCAGCGATCTGGTTGAGGAAAGGGATCATAAATTTTACCAAAAGGAAAGCGGTGAAGAGCTGAGGCAGATCGTGGCCAAAATGTCCAAGTCCCTTAAAAATGTAGTAAATCCGGATGATGTTACATCCCGGTACGGTGCCGATTCCCTGAGGTTGTACGAAATGTTCATGGGTCCGCTGGAGGCGACCAAACCCTGGGATGATAAAGGGGTTAAAGGGGTATTCGGTTTTCTGTCGAGGGCATACCGTTTCTTTGCTGATCCTGCAAATATTTTTGATGGGGGTGAGGAGGAGGAAATCCTGAGAGAGCTTCATTTCAGCATTAAAAAGGTAGGTTCCGATATTGAAAACCTGAGATTCAATACCGCAATTTCTCAGTTGATGATCTTTACCAATCTGGCCATAAAGAAAGGAAGAGTTAGCAGCGGAAGTGCAAAGATTTTCAGCCTTTTACTTTCCCCTTTTGCACCCCACCTTGCAGAGGAACTATGGGAAATATACGGTCATAATAAGACCCTGGCCTATGAGCCCTGGCCTGAATATCAGGAGAAGTATCTGCAGGTCGACAGTTTCGAGTACCCGGTTTCTTTCAACGGAAAAATGAGGTTCAAACTACTTCTGCCCCTGGATATGCCTCAGGAGGAGATTCATCGGGAAGTCCTGGCTCACGAGAAAGCCCAAAAATGGTTGGAAGGGAAAACACCCAGAAAGGTTATAATCGTACCGGGTAAGATCATTAATATCGTAGTTTAACGCTGAAAAGGTGAAAAATAAATACCTGTTTCTTATCCTGGCTCTTGTGGTTTTAACGACCCTGGCCTTCCTTTATTTGTTGCCTGCTCATCCGGAGGTAGAAGAAATTCCTCAGACAGAAGAGATCATTGTGGTACCTCCCCCGGTAAACTATGAATATGAAAAGATCCCGGTCGACTCTCTAAGTATGGAATATGGGATCATAAGAAGAGATCAGTCATTATCCTCACTTTTAAATGCTTACGGAGTAAATCCAGGGCAAATCCATCAAATGGTGCAAGCCAGTGAAGGGATCTTTGATCTGAGGAAGATCCGGGCTGGAAACCGCTACAAAGTTTTCTTTTCAAGAGATAGTGCCAGAAGTCTTGATTATTTTGTTTACGAGCACACCCCCCTGGATTATTTGGGGGTGAGAGTATCAGATAGCATTGAAGTCTGGGCAGGCCAGAAGCAGGTAGATACGCTCAAAAGGTACTTCAGCGGTACCATTGAGACCTCCCTGTGGAATCTTATGAACCAAAGGCAGGTGAATCCCATGCTTGCGGTGGAACTATCCGAAATTTATGCCTGGTCCATTGATTTTTTTGGATTGCAAAAGGGGGACAGTATACGTATTATATATGATGAGTATTACGTGGATAGCATGGATGTGGGAATAGGCGGCATTTACGGAGCCTGGTTCCGCCATATGGGAACTGATTTCTGGGCCATCCCTTTTGTTCAGGACAGCATTTCGGATTTTTTTGATGAGAAAGGACTGAGCCTGAGGAAAGCTTTTCTGAAGGCTCCACTAAGATTTTCACGGATCAGCTCGGGATTTTCCTATTCACGTATGCATCCCATTCTTAAATACCGTCGACCTCATCTGGGAGTGGACTATGCGGCACCGGCCGGTACACCCGTGGTGGCTATCGGTGACGGTGTGGTAGTAAAGAAAGGATATTCCGGCGGTGCGGGTAATATGCTGATGATCAGGCATAACAGTGTTTATTCTACTGCCTATCTTCACCTGAGAGGGTATGGGGAAGGAATCAACCGGGGCAGTGTGGTTAAACAGGGTCAGGTAATTGGATACGTAGGCAGCACCGGATTGTCCACGGGTCCGCATCTTGATTTCCGGTTTTATAAGAACGGGGATCCGGTAGATCCTTTAAAGGTGGAAGCTCCGCCGGTAGACCCGGTGAGAGAGGAAAACAGATCAGAATTTGACTTGGTCAGGAACCGGGTAATGTCCGAATTACAGGGATTCAACTAACTTTTGGATCTGTTCCGGAAAATGGCGGTATTCAAGTTCGTGCACCCGGGCAGCAATATCTTCAGGGCGGTCGTTGGGATGCACTTTGCAGGTAGCCTGGAAAATAATATTCCCTTCATCATAACGGTCGTTAACATAGTGGATGCTGATGCCCGTTACCTTTTCCCCCTCCTCCAGGATTTTTCTGTGAACATTCATTCCATACATACCTTTGCCCCCGTACTTGGGGAGAAGAGCGGGATGAATATTAACAATTCTTTCAGGAAAACTCTGCACAAGCAATGAGGGAATCAGCCATAGAAAACCTGCAAGGACTATAAAATCAATTTTTTCCTGATTCTTGAGGTAATTTACGAATTCTACCGAGTTAAGCTCCTGTTTGTCAATAAGCTTTAATTTAACATTCAGGTTTCTGGCGCGCTCAATCACACCCGCCTCCGGATGGTTGCAAACGATAAGGCTGACCTCTATATGTTCGTTATTTTCGAAAAATCGAACAAGGTTCTCGGCATTGGTTCCGGAACCGGATGCAAATATTGCTAATCGTTTACCAGTCATACAGTTAAAAAATTTTTCTTAGATTTATGAATTTCGAATATTTTTAATAGAAAAGGATTTTACCCGGAAAAATTACCACAAAAAAAAACAAAATTCGGTTCAAATTCTACATTTTTTTGTTTGTTTTTAAGCGATTAATGCATTTCTTTGCACAGTCAAAAAAGTTAACTTAATATTAATTAAAATTTACAGCTATGTCTGATACTGCATCAAGAGTTAAAGCTATTATTGTAGATAAATTAGGTGTTGATGAAAACGAAGTTACTCCCGAAGCTAGCTTCACTAATGACCTGGGAGCAGATTCTCTTGACACTGTGGAACTGATTATGGAATTTGAGAAAGAATTTAACATTGGAATTCCTGACGATCAGGCTGAGAATATCAGTACAGTTGGCGAGGCTATCAAGTACATTGAAGAGAACGCCAAGTAATTAAGATTAAATTTTTCAGAATATGGAGTTGAAGCGGGTAGTTGTTACGGGACTGGGAGCGATAACCCCCATTGGGAATAGCGTAAGTGATTTTTGGAATGCACTTTCCAGAGGGGTGAGTGGTGCCAATATGATCACCCGTTTTGACACTGAAAAGTTTAAAACCAAATTTGCCTGTGAAGTAAAAGATTTTGATCCTGCAGAATATTTCGACCGGAAAGAGCTTCGTAAGCTGGATCCTTATGCTCAGTTTGCCATAGTAGCCTCAGACCAGGCTATTAAAGATGCCGATTTCGACTTTGAAAAGGTAGATACGGACAGAATCGGGGTAATCTGGGCTTCCGGAATTGGAGGGATTGAAACTTTTATGAATGAAATGAAGAGCTATGTGGAAGGGAGTTACGTCCCCAGGTTCAGCCCGTTCTTCATTCCCAAAATGATCTCTGATATTGCTGCCGGCCATATCTCAATGAAGTATAAGCTACGCGGACCCAATTACGGAACGGTTTCAGCATGTGCATCTTCTTCCAATGCCCTGATTGATGGACTGAACCTCATTCGTTTGGGCAAGGCCGATGCCTTTGTAACCGGCGGGTCCGAAGCAGCAATTAACGAAGCGGGGATTGCCGGATTTAATTCCATGCAGGCCATTTCCACTTCCAATGAAAATTTCCAGAAAGCCTCAAGGCCTTTTGATGCAAACCGGGATGGTTTTGTCATGGGCGAGGGAGGCGGAGCCATTATTCTGGAAGAATATGAACACGCCAGGGCAAGGGGTGCAAAGATTTATGCTGAATTTATCGGAGGCGGCATGTCGGCCGACGCCCATCATCTCACTGCTCCGCATCCGGAAGGTCTTGGAGCAAAACTGGTTATGGAACGTGCCATCGAGGATGCCCTCATAAAGCCCGAAGAGGTTGATTATATTAATGTTCACGGTACGGCAACACCCCTGGGGGATATTTCGGAAACCCTTGCAATTAAAGAAGTATTCGGCGAGCATGCTTACAAGCTGAATATCAGTTCCACCAAATCCATGACCGGACATCTATTAGGGGCTGCCGGAGCAGTGGAAGCCATTGCTGCGATAATGGCCATGAATAACGGGACCGTTCCCCCTACCATCAACCTGGAAAATCCCGACCCGGGAATTGATTCACGCCTTAATCTTACTCCCAATGCCGCACAGGAAAGGGAAATGAATGTTGTCCTGAGCAATACCTTCGGGTTTGGAGGACATAATACTTCCGTGGTCTTCAGAAAAATTTCCTAAGGATCCTCTATGAGATGAGTTTTAGGAGTTTTATCCTCATCCTTTTTAGCAAGAATAGAAAACTGGCTCGAAAACTTTATCCGGTCCTCGGATTTGCACCTACCCGCATCCGTCTATACGAAATGGCTTTCATCCATAAGTCGGCTTCCATGGTTTTACCCGACGGTGAACTGGTTAACAATGAAAGGCTCGAATACCTTGGTGATGCTATCCTTGATGCCATCGTAGCCGATTTTCTCTTTGAAACCTTTCCCCATAAGGATGAAGGGTTTTTGACCAAAATGAGATCAAAGCTTGTTAAACGAAAGCATCTTAACCTCCTGGCTTACCGCATGGGGCTCGACCGGCTCATTATTTCTCACACCCAGAGCAATAGTATTACCAAACATTTGTATGGGAATGCTTTCGAAGCTCTGGTAGGTGCGGTATATCTGGACAAGGGATATCGTAAGACCCGAAGGTACATTGTAGGGATCATTCGTAAGTATGTAGATATTAATAAGCTGGGTAGTTCAGACTCAGATTATAAGAGCAAACTCATTGAGTGGGCCCAGAAGTCAAAAATTGAAGTAATATTTAATTCCCGCGAAGAAGCCCCAAACCTTCATAATCTTCCTGTATTTATTACCCAGATTATGGTAATGGACCAGGAAATGGGGAGAGGACAGGGTGGGTCCAAAAAAGAGTCTGAACAAAAAGCGGCAAGGAACGCTCTCGAGAAAATTCTTCAGAACTGATTCTTCTTCTCCTTGGCTTTTTTTAATTTTGACACCATGGTGTCATCCAAAAAAAACTTCCTTGATTTTGAGCCTGAAACCGATTTCCTCCTGCTCGGACTGGTTTCCTACGAAGCCGATTATCGGTTGGTGTGGGAAATTAACCGCAGCCTGAATTGCGACTTCCATCGTACAGAAGACCACAGGGTAAAGCACCGAAAAAAGAAGGAGGTACAGTTTTTTTCATGTTTCCTGTACAGGATGGAGGATAACTATATCAACCTGCGGATCCTTTCGAACAAAGGAGAGCAGGGTGTGCTTATTGAAGAGCTCAGGAACCTCGACTATCTGCTGGTTTTCAGTGGTGAACAGCCAGAGCAACTTTATGCCGCTCTCAAAGCGGATTTGAAAAACCTTGAGTCGGTTACCTCGGTATTTGAGATCCCACCCTCCACTCTTAAAGAGGCTGAACGTTTAATTTTTGACTAAGTCAGAAGAACCACCTGACCAGCGGGTACAGTGTGGACCAGACCGGAACATCCAGATAATTCTGGTAGCCACGCGAGTACAAATTGATCACAGCACCCGGCTGGACTAAAATCGGTATATGGAGCCTTGCATAAAAGGGAAGCAATCGCAGCAAGAGATCCAATACCATATCCAGAAACAAAAGCATGAAGAAAACCACTGAAAAGAAATACTCAGGCGTTATCAGGATCAATCGGGGGTAATACAAGGTCTGGTTAATCAGAACCACGAACCAGATTCCCAGTTTGATCACCACAAGTGGGGTAAAGAGGTAAGATGTTTTTGAACGAACTCCGGAGATCAACAGCACTGCATTCGAGATCACTACGGTTATTAAAAAGGCGATCAGCACTCTCCATGTTAGGCTGGGAGCCGGGAGCAGGACCAGAGCGGAAAGAAATAGTGAGGGTTTGAGAAAGGACAGGATGAAATGTATGCGATAAGCCCTGGCGCTTCTCGGGATCAGGACTTCTTTATACTTGCGGTCATAACCCACCTGATGATGGAAAGCTCCGTAATTCCTGTAGGTAATATTCCTGACTTTGAGCATCTGAAAACGAAAAGGGAGGGAATTTGCCCTTTCCTTGCCGGTATAGAAACATTTAGCGTTGGATTTAATGTCTTCTTTCACCCGGAAGAAATCTTTCACATCCGCCCAACGGGTAGAAATATTCCCCGGTCTGAACCATGTGGCTCTTTTCGAATAAATATGCGATAAAAGAATGATCCCAATGATCCAGAAGAACATTGCTCCGAAGATAATCGCGAAATCCTTCAGAAATGCATAAACCAGAGGAACAATGATCAGTGCCAAGGCCAGGGGAAGGGCAAGATAATGGCCGAGGTATTTCAACAGGATCACCAGGTCATTGTTTTCAAAAAACTCTTTTTCTGCTTTGATCTTATCATAGCGCATTTTGGCCCTTTCATAGGCTCTTGCGCGGGCCTCCCGGATGATCTCTTCATAGCTGAGGTCGTATTCCGAATCCGAATCCTCTGATCCATCGGCCACGACCCGGGTTTGTCTTTGAATGTCATTTAGGATTACCTCGTAGGCTTCACAGATCAAATGGAATTTCTCGTTCGCATTGGGATCCCGGCTTACATCAGGATGATATTTCAGTGCCAGGGCCCGGTAGGCTTTTTTTACCTCTTTTTCCTCGGCTCCGGGCTTTACTCCAAGGATTTTGTAATAAGACTCGAGCATTATTGGATTATTCAATGCAATCTATTGCATTTTGAGCTGATAAAAAAATAAAAGGGGCCGGAATTTCTCCCGACCCCCATCCTTACGCTGGTCTATGAAAAGATTTTAATTGCTATTGTGTCGATTCTCCTTATTTCTTTTCTTCGGACTTCTCCTTCACTTTTTTCCCTTCTTTTCCTTCCTTACTGATCACCTCAACCTCAATTTTTTTTCCCTCATCTTCTTCCATGGATTTGATGATGTACACTTTTCCATCTTCGCTTTCAAACCTGTAATTCCCGTCCGACTTCATTTTAATCTCCATGTCCATTTCTTCACCCTCATCACCCTTCTGGATAAACACAAATGAATGCCCATCTGCGTCTTCAAACTCTTCCACCCTTGCATCGGGTGAATCCGAGTGGATTACTTCTCCATCCTTTACGATAATGATCTTTTCTTTTTTTCCCTCTCCGTCCCGGATGATCATTTCTTCTTTGGTTCCATCTTTATCCTTAACCACAATATGTTTCTTTTCGGATTCAATACGGATAACTTTTCCGTCGTCCGAGACAAATGCCATGGTTTTGATTTCCTTATCATTGTTGATCTCTCCGAGGATAAGATCAATCATTTCAAGGGAGCGCTCAAGATCCCCATCTTCCCGGGTTAGGTAGGTAGTGTCCCTGATTATTTCACCGTTACGGGTAATTTTTATGCTGATCTCATCGGGTTTTTCCTCCTGTGCCTGAATCCCGGTAAATGCAAGGAGTCCGAGTAGTGCGAGCGGTATAAAGTATAGCTTTCTCATGGAATTAAGAATTGGTTTATGCAAACATACGCCGGAATTGAGTTAAGGGGATTTAAGGAATGTTAAAGATTGTTAAATGTCTGCACCCACACCCTCCAGGGGTGTTATATTTGTATCGTGAACAGAAACAGGATATTGATATTGGCAGGGGTCATGGTTCTGGTTTTAGCCGGATTGATTTTCGTCCAGGGTTACTGGATCAATAATGCCATTGAAATTAAATCAGACCAGTTCACTCAGGTTGTATACCGCTCTCTCGGAAACGCTTCCGAAGAGATTGAGAAAAATGAAGCTGCCAGGTATGTATACGATTATATCAGTCCTCATCCTTATGATGACACTTTGGGTCATGGAGTAAATTTCAGTTTCCGGTTTAATTCGGGTACCCGCATTTTCGGAAGGGAGGATGACCGTCGGGAGGAAGTCAGACAGGAAGTATATTTCGATAATTCAGGTGATGCCCGTTGGGTGCAGAGTAAGGTGGAGATGACGATAAAGGGCGACAGTATCATTACTTTTTATTCCTATAATGAGGATGGGAAGGATGATTCGGTAGAGATCACGCATAGTCCTGAAGTGATAAGATTACCCGACCCCGATCTGGTGAAGAGGAAAGTGCTTTCCAAAAAAGATCTTATCGATGATGTGGTTAGCCGGATGCTGAAACCGGATTATCCCATTGAGAAAAGAATCAGTCCGGAGTTCATTGAATCCGTGTTGTCACAAAATTTTAATGAAGCCGGAATAAACATTGACTTTGAATATGCGGTTGCCTCTGCCAGGGGTGATATAATCCTGGGATCGGAGGGTTTTTCCCCGGGCAAATCCACAGGTGTATATAAAACCCAGCTGTTTCCGGGTGACTTATTTAGTCCGGATAACCATTTGCTGGTTTATTTCCCGGAGCAACGGAATTTGATATACCGTTCTGTTGGATTCATGGGTATTACTTCCCTTTCCCTCACCTCCATAATTATTGTCATATTTGTTCTTACCTTGTTGATTATTTTCCGCCAAAAGAAATTGTCTGAAATGAAGAACGACTTTGTCAATAATATGACCCATGAATTAAAAACTCCTATTTCCACCATTTCCCTGGCCTCTCAAATGCTGAGCGATAAAAGCATTCCTGCCGAGAACAAGAATTTCGATCATATTTCCAGGATCATTGACACGGAAAGCAAGCGTCTGAGTCTCCAAGTGGAAAAAGTTCTTCAAATGGCCATTTTCGACAGAGGAAAATTAAAGTTGAAAATCAGGGAGATAAACCTGGATGATCTGATCCGGAATTCCATTTCCAATTTTCAGATACAGGTGAAGAAAAGAGGAGGGATGATTGAATGGAAACCCGGTGCAGGCGGCAGCTTTGTTAAGGTTGATGAAGTTCATTTCGGTAACGTAATCTCCAATTTGCTCGATAATGCCCTGAAATACTCGGAGGGTCCGCCGGAGATTGTGGTGGAGACCTATCGGCGCAGCGACAGGGTCTGCGTTAAAGTAACCGATCACGGAATCGGTATAAGTAAAGAAGAGCAAAAAAGGGTTTTTGAGAAATTTTACCGTGTTCCAACCGGAAATGTGCACAATGTAAAAGGATTCGGTCTCGGATTGAGCTATGTAAAAAAAATTGTGGATATTCATCAGGGAAGCATAAATTTGAAAAGTGAACCAGGGAAGGGTACGAGTTTTGAAGTTTGCATCCCTCTGGAAACCTCTTAGCATGGCAGGAAAAGATCAAATACCAATCCGGATTCTCCTTGCGGAGGATGACGAAAGCCTTGGTTCCCTGTTAAATGAATACCTTCAGGCCAAAAATTACCAGTCAGACTGGCATCTTAACGGGGAATCTGCATTCAATGCTTTTGAAAAGAATCATTATGATCTCTGTATTTTGGATGTTATGATGCCTCGCAAAGATGGTTTTACCCTGGCTTCCGAAATCCGGATATTGGATAGCGGAATGCCGGTTATTTTTCTCACCGCAAAATCCATGAAGGAAGATGTTCTGGAAGGATTCCGGATCGGAGCCGATGATTATATCACCAAACCCTTCAGCATGGAGGAACTTGTTTACAGAATAGAAGCGATCCTCAGAAGAACCAAGGGGTTAAATGATCCCGGGAACAACATTTATGAGCTGGGTAAATACCAGTTTGATACCCGTAAGCAATTCTTAAAGATGGGTGACCAGGTGCAAAAGCTTACCACTAAGGAAACCGAGCTTTTGAGATTGCTCGCAAATAACCGAAACCGGATCCTGGAAAGAAATTTCGCCTTAAAGGCAATATGGATGGACGACAATTATTATAACGCCAGGTCTATGGACGTGTATATCACTAAATTGCGAAAATATCTAAGGGATGACCCGGATGTGCAGATCATTAACGTGCATGGCAAAGGCTACAAACTTATCGTGGAAAACTCATCCGATTCCTGATTCCCCTGGCATAAAGTTGAACTTTTCAAAAATGATCCTTATCTTGCCCAAATCGGGCCAATAACGGAGATGGGTGTTTGTTCCATGGATCCAGAACCGGTCTGCCTTCCTCCCTGAGGTCTGATTTACCCTAAACTTCATTTACTGCTAACATGAAATACCTAATTCTCGCTACAGGGGGCCTGGCAGCCTTAATTTTCCTCTTTTCAATTTACAGTTTCCTGTTGAAGCCCGGAATGTTTAAACCCGTGGCCTATGCCTTTCTGGTTTTGACCATTGTTTTCTTTTTATTGGTAATTGTAAAGAAGGTGATGGAAGACCGGGATTACCGCCGGAAAGTGACCACAGAAAAAGATTAATCCAGCTTAAGAACCGCCAGAAATGCTGACTGGGGGACTTCCACATTTCCCACCTGTCTCATTCGCTTTTTCCCTTTTTTCTGCTTTTCCAGCAGTTTTCTTTTTCGTGTGATATCACCGCCATAACATTTTGCTGTAACATCCTTCCTCACAGCTTTAACCGTTTCACGGGCAATGATCTTGGCCCCAATCGCAGCCTGGATGGCAATTTCGAATTGCTGCCTGGGTATAAGTTCTTTCAGCTTAATACACATTCTCCTCCCAAAATCATAGGCATTATCCCTGTGGATAAGGGTAGACAGAGCATCGACCATTTCACCGTTAAGAAGGATATCCAGTCTTACCAGATCTGCCTTTTTGTAGCCGGTAATATGATAATCAAAAGAGGCATATCCCTTGGAGATACTTTTAAGCTTATCGTAAAAGTCAAAAACGATTTCCGCAAGGGGTAGTTCAAAGCTAAGTTCCACACGGTTGCTGGTAAGGTAAACCTGATTTTTCAGTTCCCCTCTTTTGTCCAGGGAAAGCGTCATTATTGAGCCAACAAATTCGGCCTGGGAGATGATCTGTGCGGTAATATAAGGTTCTTCAATCCTTTCAATATGCGTAACTTCCGGCAGGCCGGAAGGATTATGAACGGTAACTATCTCATTTCTCTTATTGTACACATTGTAGGAAACGTTGGGTACCGTGGTAATTACATCCATATCAAACTCGCGATCCAGCCTTTCCTGAATGATCTCCATGTGCAACAGACCCAGGAATCCGCATCTGAACCCGAAGCCCAGAGCGGCCGATGATTCGGGAACAAAACTAAGGGAAGCATCGTTAAGCTGTAGTTTTTCTATGGAGGCTCTGAGATCTTCATAATCGTCGGCATCTACCGGATAAATTCCGGCAAAAACCATGGGCTTGACTTCTTCAAAACCAGAGATGGGTTTATCACAGGATTTTTCCACGTGAGTAATGGTATCTCCGACTTTAACCTCCCGGGAAGTTTTAATTCCTGATATAATATATCCCACATCCCCTGCTTTGAGTTCATCCCTGGGTTCGGGTTTCAACCGGAGAACCCCGATTTCATCGGCATGGTATTCTTTTTTGGTAGCAAAAAACTTAACCAGATCCCCTTTCCGGATGCTGCCGTTAAATATCCGGAAATAGGCAAAAATGCCGCGGAAATTATTGAAAACCGAATCAAAGATCAGAGCTTGAAGTGGGGCGTCAGGATTGCCCTCCGGAGGAGGAATTTTCCTGACTATGGTTTCCAGGATCTGATCTACCCCCATACCGGTTTTCCCACTGGCCTCAATAATGTCTTCCGGATCGCACCCGATTAGGTCAATGATCTGATCTTTAACCTCTTCCGGCATGGCATTGTCCATATCCATTTTGTTGAGTATAGGGATGATTTCCAGATCGTGGTCTATGGCCTGGTATAGGTTGGAAATAGTCTGTGCCTGTATACCCTGGGTAGCATCAACGACCAGAAGCGCACCTTCGCAGGCAGCTATGGACCGTGAAACCTCATAGGAAAAATCGACATGACCGGGGGTATCAATTAAATTCAGGATGTATTTTTTACCCTCCTGAAGGTAGGCCATCTGAATAGCATGACTTTTTATGGTGATCCCTCTTTCCCTTTCCAGATCCATACTGTCAAGAACCTGGTCCTTGAACTCCCTCTCAGTAATTGTACCGGTCTTCTGAAGAAGACGGTCAGCCAGGGTCGACTTTCCATGGTCAATATGGGCAATAATACAAAAATTCCGTATGTGGTCCATTGATGAATTAGATTGGGGACAAAGATAGTAAAATGTGGGGATTTGGGGATTTAGGGATTTTTAAGATAACCCGGGTACCGGCGGGAACTCCTGAGGTATCATAAAGATCCTCAATAGTAAAGCTAATAGACCTGGAATAGAGTTTCTCATATATACCCAGAGCTTTTCTTATCATTTCAATTCCCTTACCTTGTCCGTAGGTCGCGAACCCGGCTGCTTTTTTCCGCCCCACTCCGTTATCTTCAATGATAACGATGAAGACATTCTTTTCTTCCGAAGAATAAATCCTGATCCTGCCTTTTCTTCCTTCAAGATGCCGGATGCCATGTTTTACCGAATTTTCAGCGAAATTCTGGATAAGCATCTTAGGGACTTCCAGGGTTTTGGCCCTCTCCATATCAACGTCAATTTCTACTTCGAAGCTTTCGCTCTGCCTGATTTTCTCAATATACAGATAGTTGCGGGCAAAATCCAGTTCTTCCGCCAGACTAATGGTCAGTTTTTCGGAATTTTCCATACTGCTAACCACCAACTGGGACAGACGGCTTACATAATCGAAGGCATCATCCTTTTTCCCATCCTGGTAATAGTAAACAATGTTATTGAGAACATTGAACAGGAAGTGTGAATCCAGTTGCTGTTGCACATTGGCCAGCTGGTAGTGCAACAGTCTGTTTCTGTCGCTCTGCCGGGCTTCCAGCCTTAGACGGTATACCCTGAAAAGATTGAGAAAAAGCAGGTAGCTAAGGATAAATAGCAGGGCCAGAATTAGAAAACGGTAGGCAAAAAAAGGATTTTTTCTATAATGGATTACATATTGATTACCTGGAGATGAAAGGTAAAAATAGGTCGACTTTTTCGACTGAGGGTTGACCAGGAAGGAAAATATTACGGCACTTTTCAATTCCAGAACGGTTTTGTGTTTCATGTCGGCTGACAGGATCGCCAGATCTGAACCTGAAAAATTTACAAACTCAGGTGATTCGTTCCGATCCAGGTCGATTATGATCCAATCCTGGGTATAGCGGTGTTCACCGGGTTCGAAAACCTCTTTTACCTGAAAGTCCGAATCCATTTTCATTATTTTCTGGCTCGTCGATACATAAAAGGATTCGGGTTCGTCGGGAACCGGACCCATAAAATCGAGGAATTCCGGATCTTCAAAATCGACAGAGTAGTGAAGCTTAAGGCTATCATTTTCCATTAGGAAGCGGGATAACCTGCTTTTAAGTTCACTGTCAGAACGATCTCTGAATGAAACCAGTAAGCAATTTCCATCAGATCTTTTAAAGGGCAACACACTTACGGAGGAAGGGGCTGCAGGATAGCCGGCAGGTTTGTTGATCAGTTTCAGATTTTCATCATAAACCATAAACCAGGATGAAGAATCATGGAAGGGCAGGGAGGTGTTTCCATAGTTGAATGGAGAACCGGAGGTTCCGGAAATTTCGGGAATTCCATCTTCATTCAGATCCATCAATCTCAGATTATTCAGGTTATTGGCATAGACTTCTTCCTGCTCATGGATGACGCGATTGAATGCGTCAACCCGGAATAGTTTTCTCGGAGTTTGGGAGTATCCTGCATAAACGGATACAAAAAACTCTTCCTTTCCGTGCTTATTGCAATCTGCACCCGGAGTAATAAATACTTGCCAGTCTTGCTCACCGTTATTCAGACTGACCTTGCAGAGGGGAAC
>CAZNFR010000058.1:0-23341 GCA_964572225.1 uncultured Bacteroidaceae bacterium | reverse complement strand
AAAACCCTTCATGAGAAAACCGGTGATGGGAATCATTTTGTAGGCTGGCTGAATTTGCCAGGCCAGGTTAACCAGGAAGAACTGGCCGAAATAGAAAAAGTGGCCTCTGATCTTCGCAGAAAAGTTGACTATGTTATTGTGACAGGCATTGGGGGTTCCTACCTTGGGGCCAAAGCAGTGATCGAAGCACTAAGTCACAGCTTTGACTGGCTCCGGGATAACAAGGACGGGGCAAGAGTGTTGTTTGCAGGACAAAACATTGTGGAAGACTATCTCTTTGAGCTTCAGGAAATCCTGAAAGATAAAAAATTCGCCATTGTGGTTATCTCAAAATCAGGCACCACTACCGAACCGGCCATTGCTTTCCGTCTACTCAGAAAACAACTCGAGGAGCAGGCCGGGGTGGATGAAGCCAGAAAACTAATTGTCGCCATCACCGATAAAGAAAAGGGTGCACTGAGAGATCTTGCCACTCAGGAAGGGTACCGGACCTTCGTGATACCTGACGATATTGGTGGGAGGTTTTCGGTATTGACACCGGTCGGACTTCTTCCGATTGCACTTGCAGGATTTGATATCAGGGAGCTATGCAAGGGAGCTGCAGATATGGAAAAGCAAACAGACCTTTCCGTACCCTTCAGGGAAAATTCAAGCGCACTATATGCTGCGATCAGGAACAGTCTGTATCGTGCAGGCAAGAAGGTGGAAATCCTGGCAAATTACCATAATAAGCTGAGGTACTTCTCAGAATGGTGGAAGCAGCTGTACGGGGAAAGTGAAGGTAAAGATGGAAAAGGAATATTCCCTGCAAGTGTTTATTTTACTGCTGATCTACACTCCATGGGTCAGTATATTCAGGATGGGGAAAGAATGATCTTTGAAACCGTAATATCGGTTAAAAATCCGGATAATGAGGTATTGATCCCCGAGGACAGGGATAACCTTGATAAGCTGAATTATCTGGCAGGGAAAAGGGTAAATGAAGTGAATAAAATGGCCGAACTGGGCACCCTGATTGCCCATGTGGATGGGGGTGTACCCAACATCAGGATTGAATTAAGCGAGATTTCCGAATTTAGTCTGGGGCAACTCATCTATTTCTTTGAAAAAGCCTGTGGCATTAGCGGTTATATGTTAGAGGTCAACCCCTTCAACCAACCGGGAGTAGAAGCCTATAAGAAAAATATGTTTGCACTCCTTGAGAAACCAGGATTCGAAGAGGAAAGCAAAGCCATCCGGAAAAGGATTTAAACCATTGTGGTTTTGAATTGTTAGAGAACAGGTTGGCTTGCCGACCTGTTTTTTTTTGCCCCATGAATAAAACCCGATCCCCTTTAAGTCCGACCCTGAAAGGATACATGCTTGCATTTACCGCAACTCTGGGCATGTCCAATGTATATGTATTCAGCAAGGCCGCCCTTCAGGAAATGGAAGTGATTCCATTCTGGATTTACTGGTTCGGACTTGGACTTCTTTGGAGCCTAACCTACATGTTCGCTAGTGGAAAGATCACCAAACTAAGGGGAATTGACAGGAAGTCCAAGTTTCTCCTCATACTTATCGGCTTTCTGGAGGTGGTAGCTGCCTCTACCTTGTTTCTTGCACTTGAAACGGTTGAAAATCCTGCAGTGGTCTCCTTTCTTCACAACCTGACCCCCCTTTTTGTCACCCTGTTTGGAGTTACATTCCTTAAGGAAAGATTTAATTTTGTAGAGGCAATCGGCATTGTTTTGACGCTAACCGGTGCGGTTATTATCAGTTATACCGGCCAGGAATCCATTCGTGAAATCTTTATCGACGGAACAGGATACATGATCCTTTCCTCCCTCTTTCTCTCTGTCAGTATCATTATCGCTAAATACCGGATCGGAAGAATTGATCCCTCCATCCTGATGATAAACCGGATTATATATATGCTTTTTTTTGCCGTTCTCCTTACCCTGATCTTTGATAAACCCTTAACCATTTCATCTCGAGCCTTATTCAACATTGCCATGGGCTCCCTTCTTGGCCCTTTCATGACGGGTCTCGCACAGTATTCGGCCCTTAAATACATTGAAGCCTCCCGCACCATGATCATTCAAAGCACCCGTGGGATGTTTGTGGTCGTAGGTGCCATCATTTACCTGAATATTCTTCCCCTGCCCATGCAAATTCTAGGTGGCTCCATCACCATAGCAGGGGTAATTATCATCACCCTCGGAAAAAGGATCATGAAGAAAAGAAGTTGATTTTTGTTTAATTATTTTCGGAATTTATTAAACAAAATAAAATTAGCCGTGTTATATGATTGAAGTTTTCAACGGGCGATAGTTAAACTTAGATATTGGAAGCTCTGATCCGGTTCTTTTAACTATAGTTTTACAGATGTGCAGGGAATAAATGGTGTGATTCAATCCCGGATCAGGCTTCCAACAACACTAACAGGTGTTTTAGAAACAAAAAGCGGTCAGCATTGACCGCTTTTTTTTATTTAATTTTTTCCAAAAAATCGTCCAGAACCTGTGTGAGATCGGGTTCCCCGATTTCCTGAAGATCATAGAAAACGCGGGTTGAAGGTTTTTTAATGTTTACAACACGGTTCAGATCGATAGGTGTTCCAATAATCACGCTATCGCAATCGGTATTGTTGATGGTTTCTTCCAGGTCCTTTAATTGTTGTTCACCGTATCCCATGGCGGGAAGCAATGTTCCAATGCCGGGATAGATCCGGAATGTTTCGGTCAGTTTACCTACGGTATAGGGTCTGGGATCGACAATCTCGGATGCACCGTATTTCCGGGCAGCAACTATTCCCGCACCCAATTTCATTTCACCATGCGTGAGCGTTGGACCATCTTCCACTACAAGGACTTTTTTTCCTTTAATGACAGCAGGGTCGTCAACCTTTATAGGTGATGCACCATCGATTACGGTTGCAGCAGGATTTACACTGGCAATATTTTGCCGGACGACCTGAATAGCATTGGGATCTGCACTGTCAATTTTATTGATTACTACCACGTCGGCCATTCGAAGGGTGACCTCTCCGGGGTAATATCCCAGCTCATGACCGGCCCTGTGAGGATCGGTCACAGTAATCATAAGATCGGGAATATAAAAGGGGAAGTCATTATTCCCACCGTCCCATATTATCACATCGCATCCATCCGGATCATCTTCTGCTGCTCTCAGAATCGCTTCATAATCCACTCCTGCATAGATCACATTGCCACGAACCACATGAGGCTCATATTCTTCCATTTCCTCAATGGTACAATTATGCTTCTTAAGGTCCTCCACCGTAGCGAAACGCTGAACCTTCTGTGCAGCCAGATCTCCATAGGGCATTGGATGCCTTACGGCCACCACTTTAAGACCTTTTTCCATCAAAAGTTCAATAACCCTTCTGGAGGTCTGACTTTTACCACAGCCGGTTCTGACTGCCCCCACGGCAATCACCGGTTTCCTGCTTTTAATCATGGTATCCTTAATTCCCAGTAGGGTAAAATTTGCTCCAGCCGAATTAACAATAGCGCTAACCGACATTACCTTTTGGTAGGTTACATCGCTATAGGAAAAAACGCAATCATCAACACGGAGTTCCTTAATAAGGGAAGCAAGATTTTCCTCTGCATAAATAGGTATGCCATTGGGGTACAGCTTGCCTGCAAGTTCAGCAGGATACTTTCTTCCGTCAATATCGGGAATCTGCGCAGCAGTGAAGGCCACTACATTATACTCCTCATTATCAAGGTAATAGGTATTGAAGTTATGAAAGTCTCTTCCTGCAGCTCCAATGATAATTACATTTTTTTTCGCCATGTTGTTATTTTTTAAATTAGTATTTTACCCACCGAAAGCAAAGTTGTGAAAGTTTTAAGATTTTTAAAATCTATTAAATAACATATTAATCGGCGTTAAGGGTAAACGGTCGAAAAAGAATACCCATCCAACATTACCTTGAACAGAAAGACCTGGAATTATTCGAATAGTCCGAAAAGAATTTCGAAAAAGGAATGTAAAACATTCATTCAAAATTGTGTAGAAGCCGTAAATTTCGTATATTCTAGCAGAATAATCGAAGGTAAAAGCAGATGAACTTTTTAGCTCACATATATCTTTCAGGCAAATCCGAGAAAATTCTGGTGGGCAATTTTATGGGTGATTACATCAAGGGAAAAGATTATTTAAAATATCCGCCCGAAATAAGAAAGGGCATATTACTTCACAGGGACATCGATTACTATACCGATACACATCCGGTTACTCGTTTGAGCAGGAACCATATACGAAATAAATACGGAAAGCATTCAGGCATTGTGATTGACATATTTTATGATTACTTTCTTGCCAAGACCTGGGAGAACTATTGTTCCTACTCTTTGACCGATTTTGTTCAGCACAGTTTTAAGGTATTAAAGGATAATTACAATTTTTTCCCACAGCGGATCCGGAACTGGTTTCCGAATTTTATCCGTAACAACTGGTTGATATCCTATTCTTCACTTCACGGAATTGAAACTGTTTTACACAGAATGTCAAGCAGGACTTCACTTCCGGAGCACACCAAATATGCATTGAACATGCTGGAGGAAAACCGGGATGCATTTTTCGATGAGTTCAACCGGTTTTTCCCGGACATTAGAAATTTTGTGAATGAGAAATACGGAATAGAAACGGGTTGCATGGCAACAAGGCTCAGCGACAAAAAATCAGCTTAGGCGGTTGTACGGTATTCCTTAAAGCTGAGGCGTCTTTGACCCAAATTCGCTTTCATTTCGTTAAATTCATCCTCATAAAAGAAACTGTCTTCGTGAAAAGCAGGCTGAAGATCATTGAGCCACAAGGCATGTTCATCGAATTCGGCAAAAAAGGGCCTTCCTACCCAATCAGGATTTCTTCCCTGGAGAAAATTCAAAACAAATACCTTTTCGTTTTTAACCTGGGAAACGCCCAGGATCTGGACTTTACCCGGATCGGCCGACATACTGGGTCCTCTCACAGTCCTGGCGATGCCACTAACCTGGTTATAGGCTTTTCTGAAAACATTCCAGGAGCGATTCAGGCTTACTCCAAAGAAATGCTGCGCTCCTGTATCGCGGGCAATAAACATATAATATGGGATAATGCCCAGGGAGACTTGTTTCCTCCACATACTTACCCATAGTTTCGGATCATTGTTAATATGGTTAAGAAGGGGACTTTGGGTTCTGATCTGGGCTCCGGTTTTGCGTATTCTTTTAACCGCCTTCTCCACAGCGGGGGTAGAAAGTTCGCGCGGGTGATTGAAATGGGCCATAAGTGCCAGGTGAATTCCCTTTTTGGTGATCTTTTCGAACAAACGAAGAAGGTCTTCTGAATCTTTATCTGTTAGATACCGGTATGGCCAGAAGGACAAAGATTTGGTTCCGATTCGGATGGTAGTTACATTATGTTTTCTCGAGTCAAGGATGGCATCAATATATCTTTCCAGATGATTTGTATTCATGATCATCGGGTCTCCGCCGGTTATAAGCAGGTCTGTAATGGCAGGGTTTTTCTCAAGATACTGAACCAAAAGGTCTGCCTGTTTCATGGCAAACTTGAGGTCGTCCATGCCGGTAAACTGAGGCCATCGAAAACAAAATGTGCAATACGCGTGGCATGTTTGTCCCTGGGTTGGAAAAAACAGCATGGTTTCTCTGTACTTATGCTGAATACCCAGGAGTTTTTCACCATTAAGGCTGGGTACATTATGATCCATTTGTCCGGCCGGATGAGGATTAAGCTTCATTCGGATGGCATTTGATTCGGAGAATATAAGGTTTTTGTCGGTTTGTTTGCTCAGGAGTTCTTCCATCCTGTTGAAATCCTCCGGTAAAAGCATTCCTTTCTGCGGGAAATTAAGGACAAACATGGGATCATCCTCAAAATTATCCCAGTCAATTAATTCGTTTACTACATAATTATTCGTTTTGAAAGGAAAAACTGTTGAAACTGTATCTATGCTGTTTCTTTGCTGATCTGTAAGTTTTTCTACCTGGGGTAGCTTGTGGTAATTAAATTTCGTGTAAGCTTTATACTTCATCTGCGCTCTCCATTTTACTTAAAAATTTCTAAAGGGCCCTAAATATAGTAAAAAAAACCTGTTTTTCAGGTTTCCTACAGCAGGTGAGGGAAGGCTAAAGGAAAGCTTAATACAGGCTTAAGACCGGGTAAAAAAAAGGTTCTATTTGAGATAATCCATACGGGAGGCGTCCAAACGGAGAAATATAAACAACAATACAGTGAAGGCCCAGAGGGATGAACCTCCGTAGCTGAAAAAGGGTAGAGGAATTCCGATTACAGGGAAAAGACCGATGGTCATTCCTATATTCACCAGGAAGTGGAAGAAGAAGACCGAAATAACCCCGTAGCCATATATTCTTGCCAAGCTGGTTCGCTGTCTTTCAGCCAGAATAATCAGTCTCAACAAAAGGAAAACGAATAATCCAACTACGAAGAAAGTCCCGATGAATCCCCATTCCTCTCCGACCGTACAAAAAATAAAATCTGTGCTTTGTTCAGGCACAAAATGAAGCTTAGTCTGGGTTCCGTTAAGGTATCCCTTTCCTGAAAATCCACCGGATCCAATTGCAATCATGGATTGATTTACATTATAGCCGGCGCCTTGGGGGTCGGATTCAAAACCCAGAAGGATATTGATCCTCCTTTGTTGATAATCGCTAAGGAAATTGGTAAAAGCATAGTTAACCCCGGCACTGTATACTGTGGATGCGATCAACAGGCCAACAGCCATCAAACCCATACGGTATCGTTTCAGCAAGGCAGTGATCGTGAAAACGAGAAGCACCAATCCTGCTGATATTAGCAAGACAAAATAATCTGAAAAACCGGTAGCTGTCCATTGATTCAGGAAGCGCAGCAGCAGAAATCCTGCACCTATGGACACGGATCCAACGAGGAAGCTTTGGATGCTCCTGGACAAAAGGGAATATATAATTAGCCCTGAAGCAAGGATTATGATTAGCACTAAAAATTTACTTAGAAGCAGTACCAATAGAAAAAGAAGGACAAATGAAAACATGACAAGAATGACTGGCAGGGGAAAGCCCTCCCGATAGAGGGGAATTAAAAAAGCAGAAAACACCAGCGCAGAACCGGTATCCGGCTGTAAAAGGATCAGGACTGCCGGTGTCATTATAATGATACTGCAGATAATCAGGGTTTTCCTATTCTGTATCGAAATATTAAATCCGGAAAGATACTTGGCAAGCGCAAGAGCTACGGCGGGCTTAACAAATTCAGAGGGTTGAATCTGGATATTCCCCAGAACGAACCAGCTTTTTGCTCCGTTGATTTCCTTTCCTGCAACCAGTACGGCCATTAGCAGAAGGATGGCAATTCCGAAGATAATCCAGGCAAAAAAATCAAAAAAGCGATGATCAATGAGAATTATGGCAATGGCAATAATGAGGGCAGCGAGGATCCAGATAAACTGTTTACCATACCGCATGGTGAAGTCCAATATCCCGGGATTGTGGTCCGAAAAAACGGCAGAATAAATATTGAGCCAGCCAAGAATCAACATTCCCAGGAAAAGAAAAACGGTGGTCCAATCCAAATTTACAATAAGGTTTCCTCTTCTCATGTATCGCTTCCCTCTTTTTGGGTTTTTCCCTTCAGAATATGGTTTTCCAGCCATTTTCTTTTAACCTCTCCGGTGAGATACTTCTCAATCATAAGGCTTGCAATGGGGGCTGCCCATGTAGATCCGAATCCAACATTCTCCACATAAACTGCGATGGCGATCTGAGGATTTTCCCTGGGTGCGAATGCAATGAAAATGGAGTGATCCTCACCGAACGGGTTCTGGGCGGTTCCGGTTTTACCACAGATTACTACCTCGTTCATTTTTGCGATCCTGGCCGTACTTCCCTGTCCGCCGTTCACTGCCAGTTCCATCCCGTCTATGGCAACCTCGAAATATGCCGAATCTATGGTAGTAAAGTGTTTTCTGGTGAAATCCGGATTGATGGGTTCTCCATTCCGGATCTCTTTTAGGATATGGGGGGTTAGAAAATAACCCCTGTTTGCGATTGAGGCTGTCATGTTGGCCATTTGAAGAGGAGAAATACCCAGTTCACCCTGACCTATAGCAAGAGAAATCACCGTTAGGTAATTCCATCGGCCTGTCCCATAATATCGGTTATAGTATTCAGGACCGGGAACCAGTCCCCTCCCCTCACCCTGGAGGTCGGTATGGAGATAATTACCAAAACCAAAGGAGTTTACGTGATGTTTCCAGTTTAAGAATGCCGAATCTGTTCTTTCAAACTTCTTGTCTTCAAGGATAAGCCTGAGCACGTTGCAAAAATAGGCGTTGCAGGAATTTTGTATGCCTTCCCTGAGATCCAGGGGTGAAAAATGATCGTGGCAACCGACATGGATCCCCCGGTTATAATATCCGTGATCACAATAGAAGGTATTGGTAGGTCGCAATACTTTTTCCTGAAGGCCGATGAGTCCGTTGATAATCTTAAAAGTAGAACCTGGAGGATAAAATGCGGATACAGCCCTGTTAAAAAGGGGTTTTGCCGTGTCTACAGCCAATTGATTAAAATTACTGCTAAGGCCCCTTCCAACCAAAAGTGCGGGTGGATAATCGGGCATACTGACCATGCTAAGGATCTCACCGCTGGAAGGTTCAATAGCCACAATACTGCCAGAGAAATCCCCCATAAGTTTCTCCCCGTATTCCTGCAGGTCTACATCGAGGGTGACTACAATATCCGTACCCAGTTGGGGCGGATTATCGAAACGGCCACCCTCCCAAACACCGGTGATCCGGTTATGCACATCAACCATAAAATTCCGGCTACCTTTCTTCCCGCGAAGAACCTCCTCGTACGTTTTCTCGATGCCGCTAATTCCGATGTAATCACCCATCCTGTAGTAGGATTCTTCCTCGATCTTTTTTTTGTCCACTTCCCCTAGATATCCCAGCAAGTGAGGAGCGATTTGGCGAGGATACTTTCTTAGGGTACGGGTCTGAAGGAAAAAGCCTGGAAATTTGTAAAGCTTTTCCTGAAAGACAGAACTGATCTCTGCGGGCACCTGTTTCATGAAAATACTGGGAGCAAAGCGGTTATATTCTTTGGCCTTGCGGATTCCTGCTTCCACATCCTGTCGACCTATATCCAAAATCCGGCAGAAGTCGGTCGTATCAAATTCATCCAGTTGAAGAGGATTTACCATGATATCGTAAGCTGCCTGATTTGAGACTAGCAAATTTCCATTCCGATCATATACTAGGCCTCTGGCCGGATAAATAATTACTTCCCTTCGGGAATTACTCTCCGCCGAGAGCTTGTAGGAAGCCTCGATAACCTGCATATGGAAAAGCCTGGCAAGGAAGGCAACAGCCACCAGGATTATTAGCAGTCCGATAAAATATTTTCTATCCCCGTATTGATTCATTAACGCCTAAATATAAAGTACTGGCTAATCAGTATTATTATTGTGGTAATGAATGAACTTATAAGTGTCTTTACAATAATTATATGAATTTCAGAAATTCTGAATATTTCAATGGTAAAGAGAAAAAAATGATGAGAAAATACCAGGATAGCCGTATACTTCGCAAACCATATAAGTCCGTAGTAATGCACTCCTGGACTGGTACCGGTCTCATAATCATCTCTTGGTGAGATATACTGCAATACATAAGGACGGAGGAAAGCGATAAAAACACTGGCAGAGGCATGCATGCCCGGGGTCAGGTAAAAAAGATCAATAGCCAACCCCAAAATGAAACCGGAAAGCAGCAATAACCATCCCTGGGTTTCAAAGGGCAGGAGGAGGATAAATAAGATATAGATATAAGGATTAATATAGCCATTCAGCTCAATATTGCTGAATATCAGCACCTGAAACAATACAAGTACGACAAAGCGAACAATATTCGAGGCATAAACTCTAATCATAGCCCATGGTTCTTTCCAGTTGTTCCTGTTCCGAATGCCGGTAGCGGTTTACGGCATAGACATGCAATAACTTTCCAAAGTCAGCTGCCAGTCTAACTCTGATATTCATGAAATTTCCTTCAGAGAGATTGAAAGACTCAATGTATCCAACGATCTCGCCAGCGGGAAAGATGGCAGAATATCCACTGGTAACAATGGTATCTCCTTTTTGAATTTCCACGTGTATGGGAATTTCATTAAGTTGTGCAATTTTTGGGTCTCGCCCGTCCCACTCAAGAATCCCGAAATTATTGCTTCCCAGAATCTTCGAACTTATTCTTGAATTGCGGTTTATGACAGGTATAACGGTTGAAAAATGATCAGAAACACCAATGACCACCCCAACTACTCCCATATCGGAAACCACTCCCATGTCATTTCTTACTCCCTGTAATCTTCCTTTATTGAGCGTAATATAATTGAACTGCCGGTTCACAGAGTTGTTGATTACCCTCGCAGGCAAATAAAATGAACGTTCGAAATAAGGATCAGTCAGACTATCAACATTTAAAAATAGGCTATCTGGCAGATACACATATTCCCGGGTATGATTGATCTGATTTCTAAGCCGGGAATTCTCCCTGACAAGGATGTTATTTTGAACTTTTAGATCGGAATATTCCCTGAGAGAGCTAAGGTTGGCATAAAGATTACCCGTTAAATCACGGGATGCATTCACAAAAAAAGTCCGTTGAAAAGGATTAAACTGAAATATGAGAATAAAGGACAGTCCCTCCAGCAGCAAAAAAAGCAGGATCAGATAATTTTTGGAGAGCAGTCTCAGGAGATTCCTCATATTCTCACATCATGCTTTATCTCATTAAAAATGTAAATCTGTGGGAATTCTTAAGGGCAATGCCGGTTCCACGGGCAACCGCCTGCAATGGATCCTCAGCCACCAGGAAAGGGATATTGATCTTCTCGGTAAATCTTTTATCAAGACCCCGCAATAGGGCTCCTCCACCTGCAAGATAGATTCCTTTCTGAACAATATCGGCATAAAGCTCCGGGGGTGTTTGCTCTAGAACGGAAAGTATGGCCGTTTCAATCTTGGAGATGGATTTATCAAGGCAATGGGCTATTTCCTGATAGGATATCGGGATCTCTATTGGCATGGCAGTCATCAGATTTGGTCCTCTGACATTAAAATCTCCGGGAGGTTCATCCAGTTCGGGAAGTGCTGATCCAACGGTAATCTTAATTTCTTCGGCGGTCCTTTCACCGATTTTAATATTGTGTTGATGCCTCATATAGGCTTGAATATCAGCAGTAAATCCATCTCCGGCCACGCGGAGTGACTGGTTACAAACAATCCCGCCCAGAGCGATAACCGCTATTTCTGTGGTTCCCCCTCCGATATCCACAACCATGCTACCTTCGGGAGCTTCCACATCAATACCGATCCCAATTGCGGCAGCCATAGGCTCGTAGATCATGTAAACATCCCGCCCGCCTGCATGTTCCGATGAATCCCGAACAGCCCTTCTTTCAACCTCAGTGCATCCGGAAGGAATGCAAACTACCATTTTAAGGGAAGGAGTAAACAAACGGCTCTTTTTGTTAATCATTTTGATCATTCCTCTGATCATTTGTTCGGCTGCATCAAAATCTGCGATCACTCCGTCACGAAGGGGTCTGATGGTTCGGATATTTTCATGGGTTTTCCCGTGCATTTGTCGGGCCTTTTCCCCTATGGCAATAAGTTTTCCTGTTTTTTGGTCGATTGCAACAATGGAAGGTTCGTTCACCACCACTTTATCGTTGTGAATAATCAAGGTATTGGCAGTTCCCAGGTCTATCGCAAGTTCCTGCTGAAATGAAAAAAGTCCCATATTCTCCTAATGTTTAAAATGTCTGATGCCTGTAAATACCATACTTATCCCTTTTTGGTTACAAAAATCGATGGAATCCTGATCGCGAACCGAACCTCCGGGCTGAATTATCGAAGTTATACCGGCTTCCCAGGCTATCTCAACGGAATCTGCGAATGGGAAGAAAGCATCGGAAGCCATAACAGCCCCGTCAAGACTGAGTCCGAAACTACCTGCCTTTTCGACTGCATGTTTGAGGGCATCAATACGGGATGTTTGCCCTGCACCACTGGCACAAAGCTGTTTATTTTTAGCCAGGACAATGGCATTGGATTTGGTATGTTTCACGATCTTATTGGCAAACAAAAGATCCTCCACCTCCTGTTTACCGTGTTTTTTATCGGTCACCGTCTTCAGGTCTTCCTTCGATTCCCTGTACACATCTTTTTCCTGGGTTAAATACCCGTTCAGAACAGTCCTGGTAAGCTGATCACTAAACTCAGAAGATTTCTGAACTAAAATAATCCGGTTCTTTTTCTGTTTAAGGATCTCCAGTGCTTCACTTTCGTAGGCAGGGGCAATAATGACTTCAAAGAACAGCTCATTGATCTCATCGGCTGTGGCTTTATCCACTTTGGCATTGGTAACCAGGACTCCTCCGAAAGCTGAGACAGGATCACCGGCCAGGGCATCCTTCCAGGCATCGGTTAGATTGTCTCTTGACGCTATTCCACATGCATTGTTATGCTTCAATATGGCAAACGTGGTTTCATCAAACTCAGAAATCAATCCAACAGCTGCATCTATATCCAGCAGGTTATTATAGGAGATTTCCTTACCATGAATCTGATCGAAAATTTCATCCAGTTTTCCATAAAAAAATCCTTTTTGATGTGGATTTTCTCCATACCGGAGTTCTTTTCCAGGATCAGCGGAGATCCTAAGGGAGGTATATCTATCGTCATCAAAATACCGGAAAATGGCAGTATCGTAATGAGATGATACACTAAAAGCATGGGAAGCGAACGATCTTCTGTCTTCAATATCGGTTTTCCCTTCTTTTTGGTTGAGCAATTCCAGCAATTCCTTATATTTTTCACGCGAAGCGACCACGAGTACATCCTTAAAATTCTTGGCAGCTGCCCTGATCAGGGAAATGCCTCCTATATCGATCTTTTCTATAATGTCCTGATCATCGGCTCCTGATTTTACGGTATCTTCAAAAGGATAAAGATCCACGATCACCAGATCAATCCGGGGAATATCATACTCAGTAAGTTGTTTCAGATCTTCATTGTTATCACCACGGGATAGAATTCCACCGAAAACCTTGGGGTGCAGGGTCTTTACCCTTCCCCCCAGAATGGAAGGGTAACCCGTGAGACTTTCAACACTTTTTACATCTATTCCCTTATTTTCAATAAATTCACGAGTACCTCCTGTGGAATATAAAGCAACACCGAGCTCGTTAAGTTTTTTAAGAACGGACTCCAGATTATCTTTGTGGTAAACGGAAATTAAGGCCGATTTAATCTCTTTTAAGCTATTCATTTATAGAGGATTGATAAAGTCTGACAAAATTATTAAAATATGCCAAAAAAAAGGTACTTTTAGTCTGAATTTCGTTTCTTTACCTTTTTACAAAGGAAACAGTTTCACACGAATTACAGAAAGTTTTCTGAAATATATTTATTGTTTATGTGGAAAACCCTGAAAATCAGTCTTGAGAGTCTTTTTTTCGCCCTTCAGGCGGTTATTGTCAATAAACTTAGGACCTTGCTCTCGTTGCTTGGCATTACCATTGGTATTTTTGCCATCATTTCAGTGTTTACCATAGTTGATTCTCTGGAGATTACCATAAGGGAGAGTATTTCCTCTCTTGGGAGCGACGTGATCTATGTTCAAAAATGGCCCTGGACCGAAGAATCCGGGGGAGAATATCAGTGGTGGCAATATGTGAACAGGCCTTTGCCAACCATCACTGAATATGAAATGCTTTCCGACCGATTAAAACACTCGGATGAGATCGCATTTATGGTTTCTACCGAAGTAGATGTAAGTTATGAGGATAATCTCATTGAGAATGCCACTTTTATGGGAGTATCCGAGGGTTTTGAAGTTATCCGTAATTTTGATATTAGCAGAGGCAGGTACTTTTCAGAATTTGAAATAAAAAATGGCAGAAACCTATCCGTAATTGGTCATGATATCGCCAATGAGCTTTTCTCCGGCAGGGATCCACTGGGTAAAGAAATAAAGGTTCGTGGTCATAAATCCACCGTAATCGGAGTTATGAAAAAAGAAGGGAAGGATACTTTTGGGGACAGTATGGACAAAGCCGTGGTTGGCAACATCAATCATGTGCGCAATATAGTGAACATACGGAGCGAATCCATGAATCCCATGATCTGGGTAAAATCCAGTGAGGAAGTAAGTACCCTGGAAGCCCGTGATGAACTGAGAATGCATTTGCGATCCCTACGGAGATTAAAACCCTCGGCGCCCGACAATTTTGCTATGAATCAGTCGAGTATGCTTGACAATCAACTTGAACAAATCTTTGGTACTCTGAATATTGCAGGCTGGTTTATAGGGATCTTTTCTCTTTTGGTTGGAGGATTCGGGATTGCGAATATTATGTTCGTTTCGGTTAAGGAAAGGACTAATATAATAGGGATTCAAAAAGCATTAGGCGCCAAATTCTATTTTATTCTTCTTCAATTTATTTTCGAATCTGTGATTCTTGCCGTAACCGGGGGAATAATTGGATTATTGCTTGTATTGACCGGAACTCTTATCATTAATAATATTTCCGATTTTACCGTAACCCTTACCATGGGAAATATTGTGCTGGGGCTTACCATATCTTCCGTGATCGGGCTCATATCCGGGTTAGCTCCTGCTTATTCGGCTGCAAGGATGGATCCGGTTTCTGCGATGAACAGCACTTTCTAGCTAGAAAACTGCGTAGAGAATTCTTCCCATGACAAAATAAATTACCAGGCCCATAATGTCATTTAAGGTGGTAATAAAGGGTCCGGTAGCCAGGGCAGGATCAATTTTTGCCCGGTTCAATAGTAAAGGAATGGTAGTACCAAAAAGCGCGGCAAAAATTATGACCACCAGCAACGAGATACTCACGGTGAAGGTAAGGGCGAGGGTATTGAAAACAATATAGTTAAACAGGAACAAGAGAAGGGAAAGGATCAGCCCGTTTACCAGACCAACCGTAAACTCCTTAAAAAGCTTACTAACCGTGTTTTCCAGTCCGAGGGTATTACTTGCGATACTTTGAACAATGATGGCGGACGATTGTATTCCAACGTTACCGGCCATAGCTCCGATGAGGGGAATAAAAAAAGCAAGTTGGGGATTGATTTTCAGATCTTCCTCGAAACGACCCAGGACCATGGCTACGAAAATTCCACCCAAAAGTCCGATAAGCAGCCATGGAAGTCTTGCGCGGGTCAGGATCCAGGCGCTATCCGTAGTTTCTACATCTTCTGAAATACCCGAAGCCATTTGATAATCCCTTTCGGCTTCCTCCTGTATCACATCTACCACGTCATCAATGGTTATTCTACCCATCAGGCGGCCAATGGAATCGATGACTGGCAAAACTACCAGGTCATATTTACTCATTATGGAGGCTACCTCTTCGGAAGGTGTATCGGTTCTTACAGCAATGACATCCGGCTTGTACAGATTGCGGATCACCTGACTGGGTTTAGCCAGCAGGAGCTTTTTGAGGGATAGGGTCCCCTTTAGTATTCCATCTTCATCGACCACATAAACATAATACACTTCATCAACCTCCTCAGCCTGCTTTCGCATTTCCTTCAGGGTGGTCATAATGTTCCAGTTTTCCACCACGGTGATCATCTCCTTGGCCATCAGCCCCCCTGCGGAGTTTTCATCATAGCTCAGTAAATCCACGATATCCCCGGCCTGATCCACATCCTTTAGGTACTGAAGAACCTCTTCCTTCTTTGCATCCGATAAGTCTGCGATCACATCGGCTGCATCATCCGAATCCATATTGTGAATGAACTGTTCGGCAATGATTTCAGAAGGAAGGACCCTGAGAAATTTTTCCCGGTCATCCATTTCAAGTTCAGCCAGAACATCGGCTGCCTTTTCACCTTCGAGCAAAAGATACAGGAACTTGGCTTCCTCGATGCTTAGTTCATCATAAATGCCGGCAATATCAGCTGCATGCAAATCCTTCATCATCGATCTTGCCGTCTGTTCATCCCGGGCTTCAATTACTTCCCTCAGCCTTTCAAGGTATTCTTTGGTGAGTTCAAAGTTCATAATGATTTTATTTTTCCGGGTTTAACTTTTCAAGAAGGATACTGAGACGAATGAAATCCTCAACGTCAAGCTGTTCCGGTCTCAGGCTCAGATCAAATTCCTTTTCAGGCAAATTTAAGAAAATCCTTTTTATTGAATTTCCAAGCTGTTTACGGCGCTGATTAAAAGCTGATTTTACCAGTCTTAAAAAAAACTTTTCACTGCAATCCATCGACAAGCGCTGATTACGATTCAGCTCGATCACCGTTGAATCAACCTTTGGCGGAGGGAAAAAGGACCCGGGTCTTACGTGGAAACAAATGCGGATATCATACCATGTCTGAAGCAATACACTCAGGATCCCGTATTGTTTACTTCCGGGTGGGGAGGCTATACGAAGGGCGACCTCTTTTTGTAACATCCCTGCTACCTGTGTAACCTGATCTCTGGCTTCAAGAATGTGAAAAAAAATCTGGGAAGAAATATTGTAAGGAAAATTACCGATCACACGCAGGGGACAAGGAAAATCCGAAAGGGTAGTTTTTAGGAAATCCCCATGAATAATTTGAATGTCCTTTCCTTCATATTTACGGATCAAAAAATCTACGGACTCTTCATCTAACTCAATCATAATAAGGTTCCCCTCAAACCTGCGGACCAATTCATCAGTCAGTATCCCTTTACCCGGACCTACCTCAACAACCGTACCCTGTTTATGGTCATTAAAAATGGAAGTGATCCTGCCGGCGATTACAGGATCGGTAAGGAAATGCTGACCCAGATGTTTTTTTGGCCTGACCATAACCTGAAAATAAATGGCTTAAAAAATCTAGAAGGAATTTCAAAGTTGATAAAAAAAAACATATTCCTTGAAGAAAGAGATAAAAAGTTCGATTTTTACCCGTGAATTAAGTAGGGTTGAGCAGGTCAGAAAAAACACCGGACCAATGCATTGATATTCATTAATATTTATCAGGTATATGAAGTACAATTTTGATCAGATAGTCCCACGAGAGAATACCGAAAGTATAAAATACGATTACAGGAAGGCATTTTTCGGAGAACCAAACGTACTGCCCATGTGGGTAGCGGATATGGACTTCGAAACCCCGGCATTTATCCGGGAAGCCATAATTCGTCGTGCACGGCATCCGATATACGGCTATACCTTTCGTTCAGAAGCTTTTCATAACAGTATTATATCCTGGATGAAACGAAGGCACAACTGGGATATTAAAAAGGAATGGATCAGCTTTAGTCCGGGTATCGTGCCTGCCATCAATTTTGCAGTACTGGCCTACTCCGAACCGGGAGATCATGTTTTGATCCAACCTCCGGTCTACTTTCCCTTTTTCGGAGCAATCAAGGATCATAACCGGGTTTTGGAAGAAAACGTACTCATCAATAAAGAGGGACGCTATTATATTGACTTTGAAGATTTTGAAGAAAAGGCTTCCAGATCGAAACTGTTTATTCTCTGCCACCCGCATAATCCTGTTGGCCGACTCTGGACAGATGAAGAGATCGAAAAAATGGTAAAAATTTGCAGGAAATATAAGGTTACTATGGTGTCGGATGAAATCCATTCAGATTTAATGCTGAATGGGTTCTCACATAATCCCGTACTTAAAATACCCGGAGCAGAGGAAATCACTCTTTCTTTCTATGCGCCGAGTAAGACCTTTAATCTGGCAGGCCTCTCCACCTCATTCCTGATTATTCCAAACAAAGAAATAAAACTGAAATTCGATAAACTGGTAGACGGTTTACACCTGGGACTCGGGAATCTTTTCGGTGCCGAAGCCCTAAAAGCCGCCTATAATGAAGGTGAAGATTGGCTGGAAGCCCTCAAAATATACCTTAACGATAATTACCGTTATCTTTCCGAATTTTTGGATGGTGAAATTCCGGAAATCACTGTCACTCCTGCGGAAGCCACTTATCTTATCTGGCTCGATTTCCGAAAATTTGGCATGGATGACAAATCCCTGAAGGAATTCATTATTACGGAAGCAGGACTCGGATTGAATGACGGTCCGAGTTTCGGCCCTGGCGGATCCGGATTCCAAAGAATTAATATTGCCGCTCCACGAACAGTTCTGTCTCAGGGACTGGAACAACTTGCAGAGGCAATTGCAAAAATCAGGTAAGCAAAAGCCCCCTCTGCAATCTTTCTTATGTCATTATGTCATGTTATTTTTTCAAAAAACGCCATTTTGTCATATAAGTTGGAATGGTACAAGGTTTGAATATTTCATCACTGAAAATAAAAATGTATAACTAAAAATTAAGGAGGACCAAGTTATGTTACCTACCATTTCTAGAACATCGTGGTTACCGGAAATCTGGGATGATTTCTTTGGTAATAGCTGGTTTGACAGAGATATGTCTATGGACAACAGGACCTCGGTGCCTGCAGTTAATGTGATTGAGAACAAAGACGAATACAAGATTGAAGTTGCAGCTCCCGGGCTTGAAAAGAAGGACTTCAAAGTGGATGTGCACAAAAATGTACTGACGATATCCTCTGAAAGTAAGGATGAGAAGGAAGATCAAAATGAAAAGTACATGAGGCGGGAGTTCAGATACTCGTCATTCAAACGTTCGTTCACACTGCCTGAAACTGTAGATTCTGAGAAAATCCGAGCTACACACAGGGATGGAATACTGAATATTTCGGTACCTAAGAAACCCGAGGCTGTGGAAAAAGGTCCCAAGCAAATCAGCATCAGCTAAATGAAAAATGAGAATACAGGAATAAGGATTCCGGAATAATCCGGGATCCTTTTCTTTTACCCTTTAAAATGCTTTTCGATGGCGGCCATAAGCTGGGGGGACCAGATAGGTTTGATCAGGTAGTCATCAAAATTCTTCAGGTCGCTTTTATCCCTGTCCCCTTCCAGACTATAAGCCGTTTGCGCGATCACCGGTATTTCCGGTCTCATTTGCTTTGCTTTTCTTGCAGCTTCATAGCCGTCCATTTCGGGCATGAGTATATCCATCAGGACCAGGTCAATTTCTTTGTTTGTTTTTAGCTTCTCCACAGCTTTTGCCCCATCCTGTGCCCAGATAAGATTAACTCCTGTAGGTTTCAATAATTCCTGAAGATAGATAAAATTGGATTCTACATCCTCGGCAATCAAGATAGTCTTGTTCTTCCAGTCTTTCACCCCTTTTTTCTCGACAGGAGGACTGAAAGTTTCCTTATCCTGTTCAGTACTGGCTTCGGCTTCTTTGAATGGAAGAGTGAAATAGAAAGTTGCTCCCTGTCCGGGTTTGGAGTCGGCCCATATACTGCCACCCAGTAATTTCACCAGGTTTTTGGATATGGTAAGCTTCAGTGCAAGTCCGTCGAAGGGTTGATTATGATTATCCGACAATTTTTTATATCGATTGAAAATGATTTCGAGCCGGTCCATGGAGTATCCCTGTCCGGTATCCTTAATATAGAATTCCAGAAGATTATCTTCTTTAACCCGGTAACCCAGTTCCACCATTCCCTCCTCGGTTTGTTTGAATGCATTTTCAAGAAGATTTTCGAGCACCTGCTTAAATCTTTCCTTATCGGTAATGATGGAAAAATCTTTATCCTGGTCCGATTTCTTTATAACGAATGCCACATTGGAGCGGCCCAGTTCTTTCTTCCGTTCTTCGAAGTGTTTTTGCAGATCTTCGAGGACCTCCTTGACCTTAAACTCAGACTTATTGATGGAGAGTTGATCAGATTCGATCTTGGATATATCAACCACATTGTTGATTAATTGTAAGAGGTAATTTCCGCTGCTGTGTATGTGATTAATATAGGTTTGTTTTGACTGGGGGGACAGGTTTGGATCCTTCAACAATTCAGAAAATCCCACAATTGCGTTTAAGGGGGTCCTTATCTGATAAGAAAGGCTGGACATAAAGCTTGAGTCCAGTTTACCCTGGGGATTATTTCCGGGCTGGATCTTGAGAAATTCATTTTCCAGGATTAGATCTGAGACAAACCCGGAAACAATAAACCCGAAAACCAGCACACCGGCAAACATTAACAAGCGATTATAGATCTCAGCAAGGGGAACGGCGGTTATGAGGGTCTGTAAAAATGAACTATCCTCCGTAAATATCAGGTAATAAATCAGGGCATCGACAAAATACAGGATAAGCCCCGCTATCAAGGCATAGAAGATTACTCTGTTTTTTAGGTTCATATCAATATGGACTTTGTGTTCCGATAAATTTATACGAATAATTTGATAATACAAAAAAGCCCAAGGTGTAAGACAATGGCAATTGCTTCAAAGGACCTTGTATTTATGCATTAATCCTTTTACTGTATTATCCGAGATATGTTACAATTAAAAAACTGATAATCTTACTCTTGGTATTATTCTGTAATACCCATATTCAGGGTTTTTTTCCGGAGGGATTTTACGATAAAATAGAGAAAAAGTCCGAACGGACCGGCCATAAAGGTAAAGATCAGAGTAAGAATAATGAGTCCCCTTGGGATACCTGACCTCACGGAATCGTTCAGGATCCAGATACCTGCCAGAAGGTCGAAAGCCAGATAGTGTATCCACCCGGCCAGAAAGGCCCATTCGTTGTCCAGTAGTGCTTTCACTCCATCAAGGTTGGTAAGGCTTGAAGGGTCGGCACGAAAGAAGGATATCATAATGACCATATAACCGAGTGCAAAAATTCCCAAAACTAATCCGGAACGAATGAGAAGTCGGTAAATACGGGAAAAAGGGAAGATAAAAATGATTATCCAGATTAAGAGCGCGAAAAGATTCGCAAGACGGAACAGAAGATCAGGGTTCATTGTTTTTGATATCAAACAATTTTTGCATCCATAATGTTTGAATCATGAAAAGGGAAACAGCAGGCAGGGCAACAATATGTTAAATAGTTTTAAAAATTCAACCAATTGAGTACCGCTTTGTTTAATGAACTGAAAATTAAAAATCTGAAAGAAATGAAACAATTAACATTATTTGCAATAGCAGCATTGATTTTTATGTCTTGTGGGACACGTTCAGCTGAAGAGGCTGCCACTGGAGAGGCTAAAGAAGTAAAGGAGGCAACCGGAGCTGAATTGGCAATAAGTGAAGACAGCAGGGTTTACTGGAGAGGAACCAAACCGGGTGGAGAACATTGGGGAGATGTAAAAGTAAAAGACGGATCTCTGGTGATTTCCGATGGGGAAATTCAGGGTGGAAAGATTGTGATTGATCTTATGACTATTGAGAGTCATGACCTGAAAGACAATGAAAATATGAAGGCAAGACTGGAAGGTCATCTTCTTTCGGAAGATTTCTTCTATACCGAGCAACATCCTGAGGCCGTGTTTGAGATTGTCTCCATCAATACCTATTCAGGTGAAACCATGGAAGGAGATATAACTCCAACTCATGAAATTACAGGAAACCTGACCATGAGGGGTAAAACCAACAGCATTACTTTCCCTGCCATGGTTGAAATTCAGGATGTAAAAGTGATGGCGAAGACCAGTGAATTTGCGATCGACAGAACCAAGTGGGATGTAAACTTCAAATCAAAAACCGTTTTTGCCGAATTCAAGGATGATTTTATCAATGATATGATGAATCTGCGTTTTGATGTGGTTTTCGTGGAAGGATAGGATCCTTAAAAACACAAAATACCACCGGTAACATGTTATCGGTGGTATTTTTTTTATATCGCGAATTTAGTTGGTCCAGTCGAAAACGACTCCAATGTATTCCTCCGGATTATCTCTTAATCCTGTGTAGGCAGAAGCAGCTTCAGCCGGGTTGAGTTTATGGGAGTAGAAGGGCCGGATATGCAACTTTCCTTCGTTCATGAGGGACATGATTATTTCTGAATTTCGCTCAATGGAGTGTTTGTTGAAGTCGTCAGGGAAAGTTGGATACAGAAACTCCAGTGCTCCTATCAATTTAATGTTGTCCAAAAGGTGGATCTTCCTGAGAAGAGGGGTAATATCTGTCTGAAAGGAGTCACGCGGGCTGCCGAGCAGGACCAGTTCTCCGTTTGCAGCGATGAAGTTCACTGCGTTGTTAATAACTGAACTAACACCGGTGGCATCAATCCAGGTGGTTACTTTTCTTCCTCCGGTAAAAAGATCAATGGCTTTTTCAAGGTTTTTCTCATTTGTGTTAATGGTAAGATCTATCCCACATTTCCCTGCTATTTCCAATCTGCTGTTTACAATATCGATGGCCAGGACCCTCGCCCCCTGCAATTGGGCAAATTGGGCAGCAAGATTTCCAATGGTTCCCATACCGCTTACTGCCACATAGTCACCCAACTCAATGGTGGAAGTTCTCAGAGAGGACATGGCGATGCCTCCCATGTGGGTAAACGCTGCTATATCCGGATCCAGTCCCTCAGGCAAGGGAACACATACTCCGTGCCAGCGGTCCTCCAGATTAACCTTAAATAATTCGGCGTGGGGTCCGAAAGTATAAACCAGGTCTCCTTTCTGAACTTTTTCGACGGACGCCCCGGTTTCCAGCACCTCTCCCACAGCAGTATAACCGGGTACCCCGGGGATGGAAAACCAGTCCTCCTTCCCCGAAACACAAGCCATCTCAGTTCCTGCGCTCAAATGGGAATAATGATTTCTTACAATAATATCGTAGGGATGCTCAATCTTTTCTGTAAAGGTATCTTCTTCCAGGGTGATGTTCCAGGGCGAATTAACAAGGATCTTTCGGTATTTCATTGGAGACAGTAGTTTAGGTGTTGGTTTTCGAATTGAACACCATAAAGATATTGATTCTGCATAAAAGCAAAAGAAAGGAAGGCCTTTTTTAATTCAGAGATCCGATTCTCAATATTATGTTAAACCGGAATGATCCTCCATCATCTTAAGCAGAGGAAAATGCTCTCTTCCCGTTAATTTCTGGAAGTCGGAAGGAACATCAAAGAAACCTTCCTTAATGGAATGGTAAATCCCTCCTACTATATTTCCGTATAAATCCCCCAAAGCTTTTATCCTCTCTTGGGTATAGCTCTCAACGGGTACATATTTGTAGGTCAGATTCAGTCCGTAATACGTATTCAGAGCCTGGGCAAGCTCATTCTGACTCACCGGTTCACCTGCCAGATTGAAAGTTTCATTTTCAAACTTATCTTCTGATAGCATTTGCGCATAGGCTCTTGCCAGTTCTTTCCGGGAAGTATATGCACATTTACCCGAATCTGCACAGTTAACTATTGTCCCTTCAGCCTTATAGCTATCAATATACTCAAGATCAGGCTCGA
>CAZNFR010000057.1:3082-23886 GCA_964572225.1 uncultured Bacteroidaceae bacterium | reverse complement strand
TCCGTTAGTGACATACAGTGAATTTCATTTACAGGTTGATTTGAACTTCCTATAGCTCCAGCCGGGGTAGAAGGGTATTGATCCAGATACATTAACATCTGTAAACCTGTTTTATCTAAAAAAATAGTTTGTCCTGGGGTACCCGTACTTCTAACATACATATCCGCTTGTATATCTGCTTCATTCCCGACTGAGCCAGTAAGCTTGAAGTCTCCATGTAAACTCATTTTGTCTGACGTAGGTGAGCAGCCAATTCCGACATTTCCATTTGAGTTTACCTGGATTTGACCCGCGGTGTGATTAAAGACAAAAAACAAGCTGAGGACAATTAAAACAATTCTTGATACCATGATAATTTTTTTTAGTTTTTGTATTATCTAAATTATCACAATAGCAAATACCAAAACATCCCATGAAAGTACCATTTTCATGTTATGCATAATAGTTTCAGGTTATTACCTTATTAACCAGCGCATTAAAATCTCTATTTAGAATGATTAAAACTAAGAGATTCAGGCAAATTGGGATTTTTCATGTCAATATCCCTTTTCTGAATGTTTCTGAAATCATGGTACAAGCATTTTTTACCCCTAATTTATTATAAATGTTGGCCCTGTGAGCTTCAATTGTATGAATGGAGAGGTTCAAACTATCAGCAACCATTCCATTCGTATAGCCTTTGGAAAATAAAATCAGTATTTCAATTTCTCTTTTCGTGAGCGGGTTTTTCATAATTAAGACAACATTTCGGAATATATATCAAAAGACGGGTCTTTCAGACGATTCCCTTTGCCTTACTAAAATTAATGAATAATCCGGGAGAAAATGAAATACTATTGCATGTATTTTATTCACTGAGTTGCATTATTTTAATTAGGGGATTTTCAGATCTGGAAAATCCAATAATCAACTCAGTATATCCTTCTTTCTGAAATAATAAAAGGCTACCGATAAAAACAATACAATATATGCCAGATCTACGATTACGGCCCGGGTGATTTTCGCAATGTCCAGCTCATAGTCGAAGAAAAGCTGCCAGGAGGGAAGATAGGTGGTGAAAAGAAACGGTAGTATGGGTCTTAAAAGTGTGAATCCTATGGTAGACAGGATGGTGATTCCTACAATGATCGCAACCGTTCCTATGATGGGTCCTATGGAGTTTTCAGCAAATGCCGATAACATAAAGGATAGGGACGCAACCACGGTCATACTTAAAATGCCATAGGCATAAGCCAGGGCAAACCTCCAGAGTGCATCCTCCGAAGGAAAAATATTCAATGTGCCCTTCAACAGCAGGAGGTCTCCCCCTCCAAACAACAGGGATCCAAATCCCAGACTCATCACGATCATAAAGATGATCACCATGTAAGTATAGGTAAATCCGGCAAAAAACTTGGCAATCAAAAGCTTGGTGCGACTTACGGGACGGGTAAGGATCAATCGGAATGTACCGCTGTTGGCCTCTCCGGCAATAAGATCGCCGGTTACGAGGGCAATCAGAATGGGAATGTGAATCCACAGACTGTTCAGCACAATGTAGGAAACCGTCCAGGTGTTAATCAGCTTTCCTTCAAAGATGAAACTATCTTTGAGGTTCTGGATAACGTAAGACAATACTTCCTCCCCTTCAAAATAAAAACCCAGTTGAATGCCCAGAATAATCACAAATACCGCCCCAAAGGCAATGTAAGTACGGGGCTTCGTAAATATTTTATATAGTTCGGTCTTAACCAGTGTATTCATCACTCGTCTTTTGAATAAAATAATCCTCCAGGCTCCTTGCCGGGATAATCCCGTACACATCTATCCCTGCCTCCCCAAGTAAGCGGGTCAACACCGGAATATCCGTCCGCGGAACAGAAAGCAGTATCCCTCCGTCCTTTTCACCAACCACACTATCCTTCCAGTCGCTTTTTTCGAGAAATTCCCTTGTTTTCAATTGATTGCCGGTCCTGAACAAGACCCTCAACCCTTCCCCGTTCAACAACTCCTGCACTTCCCCTTCAATCACTTTCCTGCCCCTGTTGATAATTACCATGCGGTTGGCAATTTGCTCCACTTCGGCGAGAATATGACTGGAAATGATGAAAGTGATTCCCCTGTCTCTGTTCAGCCTCAGGATCAGCTCGCGCATCTCTTTTTGTCCCTGGGGATCCAGTCCGTTTCCCGGCTCATCCAGGATGACCAGATCAGGTTCATGCAGAATACTCTGGGCAATCCCCAGTCTCTGCCTCATCCCTTGTGAATAGGTCCTGACTTTACTTTCCGCCCTTGGGAGGAGGTCGACCAGGTTCAGAACCTCATCGATCTTACGCCTGGTGTCCTTAACACCGGAAAGTCTGCCCAGAATCTCCAGGTTCTTACGGGCAGTGAGATAACGGTAAAAATCAGGTTTCTCAATCAAGGCCCCAATCCGACGCAGGGTATCGTAACGATTCATCGATAGATCCTCTCCGAATAGACATATTTTCCCCGAGGAAGGGGTAATCAGCGACAGGATCATCCGAATGGTCGTAGACTTTCCCGCACCGTTGGGCCCAAGAAAACCGTAAATATCCCCCTGATAAACATGCATGGAAAAATCATCCACAGCCCGGAAACCAGAATAGTCCTTGGATAATCCTTTTACTTCAAGATAAACTTCTTTTTCAGACAATTTTTTATTTTATCTAACCCCCAAATTACACTTTTGTTCTGAAAGGTTTATCTTTAAGTTCAAATAATGCGGAGGATTGTAAAAATGACAAAGAAACTTTTTTCCCTTCTGGTGTTTATCAACATCACCTTTCTCATTTATTCCCAGACCGATGGACCCAAAACCGTATTCTGGGAAATTTCGGGGAACGGTCTGATGAAAAGTTCCTATCTCTTTGGTACCATCCACGTGATGCCCAAAGATGAATTCGTAAGCTTTGATATCGCCGATCAAAAGCTGGAAGAATCCGATCAGCTGGTGTTGGAAATGGAAATCGATGTGCCCCTGAAAACCCAGTTAGAATGGGCTCGCCAAATAATGTTACCCGATGGGGAAAACCTGAGTTCCTATATGGATGAGGAGGAGTTTCAGAGAATCAAAGCCTATGCAGTTGACAGTCTGGGTGTAAAAGAAATGATGTTCAATAATTATTTGAAATTGAAGCCCTTCGCATTCTATTCTGCCCTCATCCCAAATATCATCGGAACCAAAATTGAAGGCTACGATCTGTACTACTCCAAACTGGCAAAAAAGCATGAAATTCCCGTGACTCCCCTTGAAAGCTTTGAGTTTCAAATCGGCATTTTCGATTCCATCCCGATGGAACGGCAGATAGATATGTTTTTCGATGAAGAGGTGGATATGAAATCTTCCCTCCTGGAGATACTGGACCTGTATCGTGATCAGGATATCTACAGTATGCCCGAGATGTTCAAAGAAGAAGACTCTGAATATGAAGAGTTCGAATTTGCCCTTCTTATCGATAGAAATACACGCTGGGCAGAAGTTCTGGATACCCTGATGCAGGAAAACTCAAGCTTTATTGCCGTGGGTGCAGCTCACCTGGCCGGGAGTCATGGTCTGATTAAGCTACTCAGGGAAAAAGGGTATCGAGTGGAACCCATCATGCTGAAAGAGGAAGAATAAGCCGGGCCTGTCGTCTTTTTTGTAATTTTGCAGGATGAAGATCCTACAACAGAAGCAACAGGTATTCTCTTCGATTGACCAACATTTTCAAAGCGGAATACCCTTCCTTTTTGTCGTGAACTTTGATGCCAGGCTTGGGATCATTCAAACCCTGCACGATGCCAATCCCTCGGAGATCCTTTTCGACTTCAATGGTATTACTAATTCACCCCCGAACTCTGCAAAAAACCACCCCCCCGATCTGAATGCCCGACCCGAAAACTTCCAGGTCTACCTTTCCAAATTTAACCGCATTCAGAAAGAGATCCATAAAGGAAATACCTACCTGCTGAATCTGACCTGTAAAACACCCCTTAATGAGGATATCAACCTCAAATCCCTTTTTCTCGCTGCTTCAGCCCCCTATAAACTATGGATCAAAGATCTGTTCACAGTTTTTTCACCGGAAAGTTTTATCCGCATTGAAGGCGACAGGATCTCTACCTTTCCCATGAAAGGGACCCGGATCAAAGAGGGTGAGGAAAGCCGTGAGTCCCTCCTCTCCGATTCCAAAGAAACTGCCGAACATGCCACCATCACCGATCTGCTGAGGAACGACCTGGGAAGGGTTTGCGAAAAGGTTGAAGTAAAAAGGTACAGGTACATCGACGAGATCCGTACCCACGGAAAAACCCTTCTCCAGGTAAGCAGTGAAATTAGCGGAATACTGCTTCCCGAATTCAGAAACCACCCCGGAAGCCTGCTGGAAAAAATCCTCCCCGCAGGATCCGTAACCGGTGCACCCAAGGATAAAACCGTGGAAATCATAAAAGATGTGGAAGGATTTGACCGGGGATGGTTTACCGGAATCATGGGGATTAGCGATGGGAAAAAAACGGATACCGGTGTCATGATCCGCTTCGTGGAAAACGACAACGAAAAGCTTTTCTTTAAAAGTGGCGGGGGAATCACCTTCCAGAGCAAGGCCCATGATGAATACAACGAAATGATACAAAAAATATATGTGCCGATTCCTTGAAACCATAAAAGTAATTAACGGAGAATGCCAGAATCTGGAATACCATGTCCAAAGATTCCGGGAGACAAGAAGAATATTTTTCGGTCAGACAGAAGACATATCCCTGGAATCCCTGCTTAAAGATATGGATCCCGATCCGGAAATACTTTATAAACTCAGGATTGTGTATGACGATAAGATTCAGGAGGTTACCCTGTCGGGATACGAGCCAAAACAGATCCGGAAAGTTAAACTTGTCGATGCTTCCCAGATCGATTATTCCTTTAAATATGCCGATCGTGAGGCATTCACTGCTCTGCTTGAACAGGCCGGGGACTGCGATGAGATTATCCTCACCAGGAATGGATTTGTGACTGATGCCAGTTATGCGAATCTGATCTTTTTCTTAGGTGATCAGACATTTACCCCCGATACTCCTCTGCTGAACGGTACCAAACGTCAGCTCCTTCTGGATATGAAGGTTATTAAGGAAATGCCCATAAAGATTGCACAAATCAAAGAATACAGCTATTTCGGACTCATCAATGCCATGCTTGATCCGGGAGATATAACCCTTTCAACAGACTGTATAGAATAGAAAAACCGCGGATTACCCAGTACCCACGGTTTTCCCTGAAAAAGAGTGTATTTGCAAAAAAAAGAAAAAGTTATCCGCATTTAGAGCTGCCGCAGTTGGTGCACTTCAGGCAACCTTCCTCATAAACCAGGTCGATGGATCCACATTCCTGGCATTTTTCCTTACCAGCCACTTTCGTTCCGTTAGGAACATATCTTTTGAGCGATCTGGATACCCCTGCAGTCCATGTGTTAATGGTATCGCTGTCGAGTCTTAATGAATTCACCAGATCCAACACATCTTCGATGGGCATGCCATACCGGAGAACCCCGGAAATAAGCTTGGCATAGTTCCAGTATTCCTGATTAAACTGGTGGGATAATCCGCCCAGGGTATTGTTGTAACCATACTTATCCACATACTGGAAATCGTAACGGGTACCGGCCTCATCCTTATTTTTTATTATCTTTCCTTTACTGATGGATTTGGGAATGGGGAACATTTCATCATCCTGCCGACCGGTAAAAATCTCATAAGGTTTGTCATCCTTTAATCCGATAAAGGCAATCCACTTCTCATTGTTATGCATAAACCTGAGAATCTCGGCATCCAGCACTTTAGGACGCTTGGGTTTTTCCCTGAATTCAGGAATATCGGGCACATTCTTCTTTTTCTTCTTATCATCGTTACTGATTAGAACTCCCGATCTGGATCCGTCACGATATACGGTAACCCCTTTACAACCACTTTTCCAGGCATTCACATAGAGATCACCAACCAGATCCTCCTTTACATCGGAAGGAAGATTAATGGTTACGCTAATGGAATGATCAACCCATTTCTGAACCTCACCCTGCATTTTAACTTTCGAAACCCAGTCAACATCATTGGAGGTAGCTTTATAATAAGGGGATTCCTTTACCAGTTCATTGATCTTATCATCGGTATAAGTCATTACCTCTTCAGAATTATACCCGTTCACATCAAGCCAGGTACTAAACTTATGATGAAATACATTATACTCTTCCCAGGAATCACCAACTTCATCCACAAAGCTGATGGTTGCGTCCTTATCGTTGGGATTCACTTTTCTTCTTCTTTTGTAAACCGGAAGGAATACCGGTTCAATACCGGAAGTAGTCTGTGTCATCAGACTTGTGGTGCCGGTAGGTGCAATGGTGAGAAGGGAGATGTTCCTGCGACCATGTTTCTCCATCTCTTCAATCAGCCCCGGATCTTCCTTACCAAGTCTTTGAATGAAAGGATTCTCTTTTTCTCTTTTGGCATCGTAGATCTTAAATGAGCCTCTTTCCTTTGCCATCTCAGTGGAAGAACGATAAGCCTCAAGGGCAATAGTTTTATGGATCTCGATGGAAAAATCAATGGCATTTTCGCTTCCGTACCTTAATCCGAGGGCTGCCAGCATATCCCCTTCAGCAGTGATCCCCACACCCGTGCGTCTTCCTTCCTCAGCCTTTATCTTGATCTTTTCCCAGAGCCTTCTTTCTACCCCCTTGATCTCTTCGCTTTCGGGATCCTTATCGATCTTCTCCAAAATGGCATCGATTTTTTCAATCTCCAAATCAATGATATCATCCATAATTCTCTGAGCCTTCCTTACGTGCTGTCTGAAAAGATCAAAATTGAAAACCGCATCCTCCGTGAAAGTATTCTCTACATAACCGTATAAGTTGATGGCTAGCAGCCGGCAACTGTCGTAAGGACAAAGCGGGATCTCCCCGCAGGGATTGGTTGAAACGGTTTTATAACCCTGATCCGCATAACAATCTGCAACCGATTCGGTGGTGATGGTATCCCAGAACAAAATGCCGGGCTCGGCCGATTTCCATGCATTATGTACGATTTTTTCCCAGAGCTTAACCGCATCAATTTCTTTTACAAACAAGGGATTGTCAGAACCAATGGGATACTGCTGAACGTATTTCTCTTTATTTACCACAGCCTCCATAAACTCATTATCGATCCTGACCGATACGTTGGCACCGGTTACCTTTCCGGCCGTAAGCTTGGCATCAATAAACCTTTCAGCATCCGGATGCTTGATGGAAATACTGAGCATAAGCGCTCCCCTCCTGCCATCCTGAGCTACCTCACGGGTTGAGTTTGAATACCTTTCCATGAAGGGAACCACCCCGGTGGAAGTAAGAGCAGAGTTTAATACCGGACTCCCGGTAGGACGGATATGGGAAAGATCGTGACCAACCCCACCTCTTCTTTTCATCAGCTGGACCTGCTCCTGGTCAATCTTCATGATGGCCCCGTAAGAATCGGACGGACCATCATTGCCAATTACAAAACAGTTGGAAAGCGAAGCAATCTGGAAGTTGTTCCCAATCCCGGTCATCGGTGACCCCTGAGGAACAATATACCTGAAATCCTTGAGAAGATCATATACCTCTTCCTTGTTCATGGGATTGGGATATTTCTTTTCAACCCTCTCAATCTCCGATGCAATTCTCCGGTGCATCATGTCGGGAGAATTCTCAAAAAGATTTCCGAAGGAGTCCTTGAGCGCATATTTATTCACCCAAACCCTTGCCGCAAGCTGGTCGCCTTTGAAATATTTAAGCGACTCCTGAAAGGCCTCTTCAAAAGTAAATATCTTCACTCCATCATTAATTATTTTTTCTGCTTTTTCTTTGCTTTCTTTTGTCTCGTCAAATAACAGTCCTGATTTCTTCGTTGAAGCCATTTCATCCATATCCGTTGTATAATTTAATGTTTTTTACGATAATCTTCCAAGATTTTTTTGCGGGGCAAAAAGGGTAGTGCAATTTACCATTCAACCCCTGGTTACGAAAAAAATCCAAGCCAGTTTTATTAACAATCCAGTTTACTTTTCAACGATGAAAAACAAATGACTGATTACCAATCAGCTATAATTAACAACCTGAAAAATAACGATTTTAATTAAGACATTCTTGTCTTTATTATTAACAATCTTTATCCGGAAATGATCGCTGAATTGGGCAAAAAACTACTCCTGAATTGCTCATTCAATTTACGAAAGAATTGGGGGGAGGAATGGGAAAGTCCCTTGCTTTTTTCAACAAAATATCCATGGGGGTTGTGGATAAGATTTGGGAATCCAAGGTCTAAACCTCTAAACCTCTAAACCTCTAAACCTCTAAACCTCTAAACCTCTAAACAATTCCCCAACTCTTCTACCCCAAACTCCCCCCAATAATCAGATCCGTGGCTCCCAAATTCGATTTAACATAATGTAAGGCATTTCCTGAAAATTTACGGAGCCTCTCCGGATCATTTATCAGGGAATCGATACCATCCTTTAGCATTTCGAAGTTCTGAATACTGATAGCCCCTTCATTCTCAATCATTTCTATGGCTTCTCTAAACTTCTCGTAATTGGGTCCAAATAGAACGGGGAGCCCGTAAGTAGCTGCTTCAAGAATATTGTGAATCCCTTTACCAAAGCCTCCCCCGATATAGGCGATGTCCCCGTACTTGTAAACCGAAGATAAATGTCCTATGGTATCAATCAGCATTACTCCCGCTCGTTCATAATAACGCTTATCCTCATCGGTGAAACGAACCACAGGCTTGTCAATCATCGAAATCAGCCGGTAAAGCTTTCGTGAATTGATCTCATGAGGTGCGAGTATAAACTTCAGATCCTTTGTACATTTGTTGATGTATTCCACGAGTAATTCCTCATCCTTCTCCCAGGTACTACCCGCTACCAGGACTTTCTTACCATTCCGGAACAATTCCACTCCCGGGTATTCCCTGGAGGCAGATGCAATCTGATATACCCGGTCAAAACGGGTATCACCCGAAACCGTCACATTTTCCATTCCAATGCTTCTTAACAATGCGGCCGACCTTTCATCCTGAACAAAAAAATGACTAAAATAATTTAGGAATTTCCTGTACCAGCGTCCGTACCAGCGGAAAAATGCCTGGTCCTCCCTGAAACGGGCCGAAACAAGGTAAACAGGGATCTTCTTTTTGTAAAGGGTCCGGAGAAAATAATACCAAAACTCGTATTTAATGAAGTATACCCTCGATGGTTTAACCAAATTCATAAAACGCCAGGCATTAAAACGGGTGTCCAATGGCATATAGGTAACCAGATCGGCCAGGGCATAGTTCTTTCTTAGTTCATAACCGGAAGGGGAAAAAAATGTAAGCAGAATAAATACATCAGGTTGTTTCTCCCTGATCTTCTCTATAAGGGGGCGACCTTGTTCAAATTCACCCAGGGAGGAACAATGGAACCAGATTACTTCTCGGTCATGATCAATAGAACGTTTAATCTTTTTCCACATCCCCCTTCGGCCGGTCAGCCAACGGCGTGCTTTCGAATTGAACAAGGATGCAATCAGCACCAGAAAAAAATAAACCCGGATGCCTATTTTGTAGATTAGTCTCATAGTTTAATGCACACAAAAATATAACTATTTTTTTCCAGCAAGCAAACAATTACCGATTATTGCTCAATCCCTTTCCGGAAAGCATATCCTTAAGACCGGAAAGATCATACTTATCAGAAACCGGAAAGATCCGGATACTCACTCTTCCGGGTCTGATTTTTCCTTTCTCTTCAAATATCTGGTAACTACCCTGAATATGTACCGGAAGAATTCTCAAACCTTTTTCTGTTGCCATCCTGATCAATCCCTCATGTATCTTTCCCACCTCGGCCGATTGGCTTCGGGTACCCTCGGGGAAAATTAACCTTGTTTTGCCTCGATCCGGGTATACCTCCGATTGCATCTTTCGAAAAACAGCTGCTGGCATCTTCCTTTCAATCAAATCGCAATCCAGGGCCAGAATCCACAAATTAATGAAGGGTAACCTAATAAGTTCTTTTTTTGCTACAAAGGAAAGGGGGAAACGGAAGAGACTCATCAAAACGGGAATGTCCATATAGCTCTGATGGTTCGACAATACCAGGTCGGGGGGTAAGCCAGGTGGGTATTTCTTTTCCTCAACTTCCAGACGGGTACCCGACAAAAATAGAACATATTTACCCCAATAATGGGTGCACAAGCCTGCAAACCGGTGTGCCGGTTCTCGCCCTCCCAATATCCAAACAATCCCGAAAGGAATAAAAAGCAGAATGCTCAGCAGAAGACTGAACCAAAGCAAAGTGAAAAAAACCAGGTTTCGCAGCATTGCCAGGGCTAATCGGTGAATTGGGTCGACCCGTCTCTTTGGATCTCATAGTCAATTACCACCTCCCCGTAGTCATCTCCGGTCAGATCCACATCCCGTATCACGATCTTTACATAATTATTGCTGATGGTCTTATAGGTATAAACCGGGTAAACCGGTTCGGGTCTCAGTGTGTCGGTCCTCCAAAAGGGATTTATGTATTCGGCTTCAGTATAAGCGTCAAACCATCCCCGTGCCTGTTCCAGGTCCTGGAATTTACTATTCAGGGCAAATCCGTTGGGATTATTGTTGGCCGAGGTAAGCACCAGGCCTTCCAGCTCCCATACTCCTGTAATGGGATTTCTCACTTCAATATTCTGAGCCACGATATCGGGCAGTACACCATTTGATCCGGTGGTGGGCACTTCCTCCCCCCTTTCAAATGAAAATCCGATCACATAAAAAATATTGGTCCCCAGTTTTCTGCTGCTCAGGGTAACTTTCCCCGAATTTCCGGGTTCCTTTTCCTCTTCTTCACACGAAAAAAGGAAGAAGGGTATTAATAAAAACACCAATAACCGGGCATATCTCATGTTTATTTTCACTCCTGTAAAACTTTTGATTAACTAATCCGAGACCGAATACTCTCTTAACAACCTTCCTTGCTCTTTGTTAGAAAGCGGCCATCAAAAGGTCAATGTCCCTGGAAGGTATCCCAAAAACTTTGCCAATGTATTTGCTTGTCAGGATCCCGTTGTAAATATATACCCCGTGGCGGAGCCCGTTATCCTCCTTGAGGATCCGAAGGAGTCCGCCGGCACTTCCCATGTCCAGTAAAATAGGCAGAAAAACATTACTTATCGCAATCGAAGCAGTTCGTGCTACCCTCGAAGGAATATTGGGCACACAATAATGAATCACATCATGCCGGGTGTAAACCGGGTCCATTTGGGTCCGGCATACCGATGTTTCCACGCTTCCCCCCTGATCAATGCTCAGGTCCACGATCACTGAACCTTTTTTCATCTGCCTTACCATCTCTTCGGTAATATAATACCTCGGACCCTTATCGGTGAGATGTACGGCACCGATCACCACATCGGCCGACTTAAGGGTTTTTTCCATGACTCTCGGGTGAAATACCGAAGTGTGAAGCCGGTGACCCACATTATCCTGTAGCCTGCGCAAACTATTCACTGAATGATCAAAGATCTTTACAAACGCGCCCAGTCCCATTGCCGCTCTCACGGCATACTCAGCGGCCGTACCCGCACCCAGGATGACTACCTCTGTGGGGGTAATGCCCGAGACTCCGCCAAGCATCACTCCCTTTCCCCCATGTATGTTACTCAGGTATTCGGCAGCAATTAAAATCGAAGTCGTACCCGCAATCGCACTCATGGAACGTGTTACCGGGTAACAATTATTCTCATCCTTGATCCGCTCAAAAGCCAGGGTGGTGACTTTCTTTTCAATGAGCCGGGTAATGAGCTCCTTCGATTGAAGAGTAAGATGAAGAGAGGAGATTAGAAGTTGATGGGGCTGCATCATTTCTACCTGCTCCATGGTGGGAGGAGCCACCTTTAAAACGATCTCGCTCTTGAAAACCTCTTCTTGTTCCTCCACAATCTGAGCTCCTTTTTCACTGAAATCGGTATCGTGATACTTGGCTCCGTTTCCGGCAGAACGCTCAATTCTTACTTCATGGCCGTTCTCCACCAGAATCTCCACGGCCTCGGGAGTAAGGGGCAGGCGGCTCTCCAGAGAATGATCCTCCCTGGGAATTCCAATGCTAAGACTTTTCTTTTTCTTTCCTACCTCCAGCATTTCCTCCTGAGGAAGCAGGTTACCGTTGGGTAATGAATATCTTAATCGGGAAGATTCGGGTATGCTCATTTTGATTTCTGCGAATTGAAATGGCCTCTAAATTAATATAATTCAGCACTCCAGTCAAGAGACATCCCCTGGCAGAATTTCCAGGAGCCTCGCCCCTTCCTTTCCGACGCTAATCTTTACCTTTACATGCTTCTCCGGAAGTATATGCTCTGCCATCTCAGGCCATTCAATAAAACAGTATTCACCACTGTAGAAATAATCCTCATAACCGAGATCAAACAACTCAGACAATTCCTTTACCCGGTAAAAATCAAAATGGTAAACGGTTCCCTTCACCGTTGAATACTCATATACCAGGGCGAAGGTCGGACTACTCACGTTGTCTTTCACCTCCATTTGTCTGCAAATCTCTTTGATAAGTGTGGTTTTACCCGCGCCCATCTCCCCGTAAAATGCGAATATCCGGTGATCTCCCATCTGCCTGATAAATTCCGTAGCCGCCTGGGGAAGATCGTTTTCCGACTGCATAATGATCCTGCTCATCTCAGATTCGCATTTGAATTAAGGGAACCAGCATCTCTTCCATGGATATTCCTCCATGCTGAAAGGTATTCCGGTAGTAATTTACAAAGTGATTGTAATTATTCGGATATACAAAAAAATCAGCTTCCCTCGCAAAAATAAAACTGGAGGAAATATTGGGCTTGGGAAGATGGATTTTTTCCGGTTTGGTGATGCCGAATAAGTCATTCGGATTATAATTCAGGTTCCGCCCGAGTTTATAACGCAAATTCGTCGAGGTCTTTCGGTCACCCACCACTTTAACGGGATTCTCGACCCTGATGGATCCATGATCGGTGGTCAGGATCACCCTCACATTTTTGCCACTCAGCAACCTCAACAACTCCAGGAAATAACTGTGATTAAACCAGGATGAGGTTAGGGAACGATAGGACGCTTCGTCATTGACCAACTCCCGGATCATTTCCATCTCGGTGCGCGCATGCGAAAGCATATCCACAAAATTGTAAATAATGATGTTGAGATTATAATTTAGCAGATCCCCAATGTTCTCGCAAAGCTTTTTACCCATTCTCTGGTTGTTGACCTTTTCATACCTGAACCTGGGATCCAGTCCCAACCTTTTCAGTTGTTTCTCCAATAACTCCTTTTCGCTCAAATTCTTCCCCCCCTCTTCCTCATCGAAAACCCATAGCTCGGGATAGAAATCATAGATCTCGGCGGGCATGAGTCCGGCAAATATGGCATTTCTGGAATACTGAGTGGCTGTGGGTAAGATGCTGCAGTACAGACCCTCCTGCTCAACCCGGGCAAACTCGGTAATATCCTTCTCCAGGGTCTTCCACTGATCAAACCTCAGATTGTCAACCAAAATAAAAAATACTTTCTCCCCTTCGCTCAACGCAGGGAAAACCACCTCCTTAAAGATCTGCGGGGATAGCAAGGGCTTATCCGAGCTGTCTTTTTCAAACCAGCTGCTATAATTCCGTGTCACAAACCGTGAAAACTCCTTATTGGCTTCCTTTTTTTGCGTCTGCAGAATTTCATCCATGTTAGGATCATCGGAAGCTTCCAGCTCCAACTCCCAATAAACCAATTTTTTATAGATGCTTACCCAGTCTGAATAGCTCCGGGCCTGATTGATCTCCATGCTTAATTTTCCAAACTCACTCTGATATCCCGAAGTGGTTTTCTGACTGATCAGCCTCTTGGTGTCAATATGTTTTTTTATGCTTAGCAGGATCTGATTCGGATTGACAGGTTTAATCAGGTAATCCGCAATCTTGGACCCGATTGCTTCCTCCATGATATCCTCCTCCTCACTCTTGGTGATCATTACCACCGGAATGAAGGGCTTGATAGATTTAATGATCCCCAAAGTTTCGAGTCCGCTAAGCCCGGGCATATTCTCGTCAAGAAAGATGAGATCAAAATCATTCTCTCTGACCAGTTCAATTCCATCTTCCCCGTTATTGGCCGTGAATAACATAAATCCTTTTTCCTCCAGAAACAAAACATAGGGTTTCAACAAATCCATTTCATCGTCTACCCACAATATTTTGATCTTCTTAGGCATGGATTATTCAGGGTAATATTTTTCAAAATACAAACGGTACTTTTCAAATTCAAGATCTTCTTCCAGGGTTTGCAGATTGGTCTTACTAATCATAAAAGGAATGGCTTTACTCCGGTCAACATCCCTGAAAACCATATCCCTGTTTTCACGAAATACGCTAAAATACCGCTGCGCCGACTCAAGTCCCTCAAACTCCCGGATAAGAAAGAAATTGTTATCTCCGATCTCCTTCTGCTCAATGCCGAAATTCTGGCGTGGAAAATTGTCCAGATGGAAATTGATCAGATTAAAGTTAAGCTGATTACTCATTTCAACCGAATTACTGAGGATCCCAACATAGTAAATATCTTCTTCATCATAGGCATAGATCTCCTCGGCTTCCTGGCGGGTATCCTCCACTTCCAGCTCAGGAACCGCCTGGTACAGGCTTGCAATGACTTCCCGGGCAAAGGTACTCACCTCACTATCGGGAAAGTCCTGAATAACCGACTCCAGCTCAGACGTCATCACCGCATCACCGTTTACCCTGCCAAGGGATATCGCCCTCAATAACCGGAACTTGGGAATAAGCTCATGTCCCTCATACTCCTTTAAAGCATAATCCGTATCGCGGATCACCTTCTGAAAATTCCTGATTTCAAATGCCTGATAAACCTCTTCATAAAAACGGTTTATCTTATTTTGCTCTTCAATCAGCTCATTCACATAGGACGGATTCGCCATAATCTTTGCCCTGGGCGAATTCGGGTAATTCTGGAGGATGTAATGTTTATAGCTCTCAGATTTATTTGGGTTTCCCACTTCTTTATAGATCTCGTGAAGATTATAGGCAGCCATCAGCCCGAATGTGCCTCCGGGATACCTCTCCAGAACTTCATCAAAAGAAACTATGGCTTCCTTTATATCATTCAGATCATTCCGGTATACCACCCCCATGTTATACAGAGCTTCCTCCAGGTGCTGATGTGACAATTCCATGGCCGAATCGGTAAGGGGTATTTCCATAAGGTAATACTCACGGGTCTTCCTGCTTAGTACCTGTTGGGTCTTTCCTCCGGTGGTATCATTCACTTCCCCTTCCGGTTGAGTTGGATCAACGATCTCCAGACTTTCCTTGTTTCTCCTCCTCCAGTTGTCCTCCAACTTACGGTTTCCCCATTTCATCCTGAACTCTGGCTGACCAAATCCCTTGGCCGTCATGTTGTAAAAATACCAGTTGCCTCCAGCATCGGCAGACCCGGATCGGGACTGGTTCATAACACCCGATTGCATAGCCATCATCTCCTGTTTCATTTTTTCCTCCTGCTCCTCCTTTAGAACCAATTGGATGATCTGGTCTATTCTCTCGTTAAGTTTATCCTCCGGAAGGGCCGCCAGCCTTTGCAAACTATCCTCGAGCTCATATACCTGAAGATGGGTTACCAGCTTGTTGAGGTTTTTAGCTTTCAGACTCAGCACCTCATAATCATCATAATCTTCGGCAATATTCTGAATGGTACTGTCATAGTATGCCTGGGATAAGAGGTAGTCGGGCCGCTCATAGTAAAGATCACCCAAAGCCAGATAGGAAAGTCCGGCCTGATTAAAATTATTTATGTTGTATCGGATACTCAGGTTGAAATAATCAATGGCCTGTCCCTCATTCTCCCTTTTCATCTCAATGTTTCCAAGGGCGTAATAGATTTGGTCCCGGTAATCAATGTTTTTGTCATCCTTCAGCATTTTCATCAATAAATTCTGAATTTCTTCCCCGCCCTCGGATCCCGCCCGGAAGGCTGAAGCCATATTGATCTTGGCATTGAAGGTCATTTCGTAGGGAGGATTCATGCGAATTACCTTCCGGTAGGTGTCCACCGTCTCCTCCGGCCTTCCGAGGTTTTGATAGATCTGGGCAAGAATATAAGTCATCCGGATCTTTCGGCCCTTATCCCGAATATGATCAAGGGCATCCTGCAGGTAGGGCAGCGCCTTTTCATATTGCTCCTGTTTGATGTATAGATCCGTATAGCTTAGCAAAAGATCATCCCTGAGCTTTTTGGGCAATTCCTCATTCACTTTCAGCATATCCAGGATTCGTAGAGACTCCCGGTATTCGCCGGTTTCACTGTAGGCCCTCGCCAGCCAGACAAAAGCCGTAAACCTCGAGGGATTATCCGGGAAATCTGTGATCACCTTTTTAAAAGTCTCAATAGCCATGGAAAATTCATTGGTGTATACATAAGCCTTCCCCATTAGCAGGTAATTCTCATCGATCCACTTATTGAATTCCTTTTGACTGTAGAACTCCTTCTGCTTATCCGTTAGATTCCCCTTCTTTAACTCCGGCTTGGCAGTGATGGACTTTAAGGTGATTACCTTCTTGGCCTTTTCTATCGCTCTTTTCATATCCGAGGCGGCAATCTGTGCAGCCGATTCATCCGAAAAATAAAAAACAGGAAGGATACGTGTATAATTATCCTGAAAGTTTTCGGAAACCTTTTTCACTCCCATCCGGTAGCTCTCCTCCCCGTTATAATATATGTTGTAATGGGCAGTAAGGCTATGGTAGGTACGGCTCAAAGCCGTATTCTTTTCCCTTGAACAGGAAACCGAAATCAACAAAAAAAATAACAGGTATGTCGATAATTGTCTATACAAATCTGCGCAGATTTTAAATTCTGTAGAAATAACTGCATTTACCTCACGTTATTTTACAAAACCTCGAAATTTTCCCAAAGTTATACAATTATTATCAGTTGCGGGTCCTGTCCAACCATTTTCCAACTTTCCCTGAATTTCCGGGAAATTTGCCTGGTTCCTGAAACAGGATAAAATTAGCGGGAAGTCATGATCAGGGATCGATGGCAATAACCTGCTTAACCTCAGGCAATTCCTTTCTAATCGCCTCCTCAACTCCCGCCTTAAGGGTATGAAGGCTGAAGGGGCAACCCTGACAGGCACCGGTCAACTCCACCTTTACAACCAGGTCGTCAGATATGTCAAGAAGGGTTATGTCTCCACCGTCGGCCTGCAGATAAGGACGGATCTTTTCTAATGCCTTCAATACTCTGGCTTTACTTTCAGCGTTTGTCATCGGTTTATATTTTTACTTTCTATGCCCCGGGGAAATTTCCCCTCCTTTCCTCTTGTCCAAAATCTCGGAAAATGAACATTAATGCAAATCATCCATTGGGATTCGTGATCCTGACCCTTTCGGTGGGTTTGCGGTTCTGGTTCCTCTCCTCCACAGCCGTAACCAGATTCGCCGCCAGTTCCTCAAAAGCCTTTCCGGCGGGATGATTTTCATCCAATACGGAAGGCCGTCCTGAATCCCCATCCTCACGAATCGACTGGATCAACGGAACCTGACCTAACAGTCTCACCTTCATCTTCTCCGCCAGCTTCTTCACTCCTTCCTTACCGAAAATATAATACCGGTTATCGGGCAATTCAGCCGGAGTAAACCACGACATGTTCTCAATAAGCCCCAATACCGGTACATCAATTCTGGCTCCGGTAAACATCGCAATCCCTTTGACTGCATCGGCCAGCGCCACTTCCTGGGGAGTAGAAACAATAACCGCCCCGGTTACCGCAAGCTCCTGAACTATCGTGAGATGAATATCCCCCGTTCCCGGCGGAAGATCAATGATCATATAATCCAGCTCTCCCCAGTCGGCCTGAGTCAATAACTGCTTGAGCGCATTGGTTGCCATCGGACCCCTCCAGACCAGGGCATCTTCCGGTTTGACAAAAAATCCTATGGACACCAGTTTCACCCCATGTTTTTCAATGGGTATGATGATCTCTTTCTGGCCTTCCTGCCTGATCCCCGGCCTCTCTCCTTCCAGATTGAACATCTTGGGAAGGGAAGGTCCGTAAACATCCGCATCGACCAGTCCCACCGAAGAACCCTGCTTGGCAAGAGCCACTGCCAAATTCACGGCAACGGTCGATTTCCCGACTCCACCCTTGCCAGAGGCCACAGCAATAATGTTCTTAACCCCCTTGAGCGGATCATTCAATTTGAAATCCAATTGTGGCGGACTAAATACCGTGATGCCTATATCCAGGTTCTCATCCAGTTTCTTTAAGGCCGCTTCAGCCGTTTTTTTCAAAGAAGCCGCAAAGGGATCCTTCGGTTTAGAAAACTTTAGCATAAAACTAACCCTGGACCCTTCCACCGAAAGGTTTTCTATCATCCCAGCTTCCACAATATTTTTGCGGGTTTCAGGGTGGATAACACTTTCCAGTTGCTTAAGTATAATATCTTTGTTGATACTCATAACCATCCTTTTTTTCGGATCCTAAAAATAAGAAATATTTTTAATTAGTCTAAATAATCGAGAGGGTTCCAGAAGTATTTTTCAAAGTCAACGATCTGGTCGTTCTCCACAAGGATACCTTCACTTTGCAGCAGCTCTTCCATGGTATTTGCACCCGGGAAATGATGCTTGCCCGATAACAGTCCGTTCCGGTTCACCACCCGGTGTGCAGGGATGTATTCATCCAGGTAATGGGAATTGTTGAGTGCCCAGCCAACCATCCGTGCAGCCCCCGGGGCTCCCAGATAGGAAGCGATGGCACCATAGGAGGTAACCCGTCCCTGCGGAATAAGCCGGGTAACCCGGTATACCTCCGTGAAAAATCCGTCATTCTTCTTCATCGGGCAATTCTCGTATTTCTTTATCTATGGGTAGTTTGAAGCTCACATATTTCATCGCTACACCCTTCTCAGCAAACTGCCTTTCGTAATGAGTCCGGATCTCCACCAGCGGACCCGAGGTATAATCACGGTATAGATCGGGACTCTCCTCAAGGATCTCCATGGAATTATACAATGCCAGTTCGCGGGTGTAAGTATACAAACCGGTATTATCGGTTTTAAGATTAACCCTTCCGCCGGGGAGCATAAACTGGCGGTACCGGTTCAGAAATCCGGCAGAAGTAAGCCTTTTCTTCTTCCTGCGGCTTTTCTCCTGGGGATCAGGAAAAGTGATCCAGATTTCGGATACCTCATTCTCGGCAAAAAAGGAAGTAATAAATTCAATACGTGCACGTAAAAATGCTGTGTTTGTGAGGTTCTCCTCGTTGGCAGTTTTTGCTCCCCTCCACATCCTGGCACCCTTGATATCCACCCCGATGAAATTGGTTTCAGGAAACCTCCGCGCCATTCCGACCGTGTACTCCCCCTTACCGCAACCCAGCTCTAACACAATGGGATTCCGGTTTTCGAAGATTTCTTCAGACCATAAACCCTTAAGGGGGTAATCACCCCGGAAGGCCTCTTCAAAAGTGGGTTCAACCACCCGGCTGAAGCCTTTCAATTCCAGGAATCTCTGAAGCTTTTTCTTTCCCAATCCTGACTCTATCTGAATCTTTTAAACTTTTCAATCCGCAGGCCCACGTCGGTAACCGGCAATTCTTCCACGCGCATGGCCTGCTCAATCTCGAATACATACTCGCCTTTGTAAGGGAAACGGATGTCCCTTCGGTAAAGATGTCTGACAAGCTTTATATTTCCGAATCCATCCCCATACCACTTCCCGTTTTTCGCCGCAATAGGAATATTCAAGGTATCCCGGGTAGTATTGTTCCTGGGTCCGGTAATGGTCAAAAACACATAAAGGTTGCTCCGGGGATAGGCTTTGGTATGTCGTACATTCAAATAAAGATTGTAAGGTTGAAGGGTATCCTTCACTTCCACACTGAAGATCTGATTTTCGTCCCAGGTCCAGCTCCCCTCTCCGGTCCCGGCGAACTTATCATAATATCCCGAGGGATCACAGGCTGTCAGCCCGCCCATCAGGAAAAGGGCAATAATGATGTTCCTGCTCATATCTTTAGGAATTCGGATCTTTCGGGTTATTTCTCTTTTTCTTCCTCTTCTTGCTCTTCTTTCTTTTATTTACTTCCTCAAACCGGGTAAGACTGTCCTGATCAAGTATGTCCTTGTATTCACTTACGGTCTCCCTGGGCGTAATATCCAGGTCAACCAGGGTATCCGGGAATTTGTTTCTCCGGTTCATCTCAATGATTTCCCTCACCCTTTCTACGGAAACCGGAAAAATATTGCTTCCTTCCTGCCTTTCAAGGGAGTACCAGTAGATCCCGCGATGAATATCCGTTTTTTGAAAGTAAGCATCCCCCTGCCGGGTTTTCAGCACCACCTCACGATCGGGAAAATCCTTTTGTGCATCTACGTAACAGGTTACCTCGTAATTTAGACAACACTTCAGCTTACCACATTGTCCGGCAAGTTTCTGCGGATTCAAGGAAACTTCCTGATAGCGGGCGGCAGCAGTGGTAACCGAGACAAAATGGGTGATCCATGTAGCGCAGCAAAGCTCCCTTCCACAGGAACCAATCCCTCCTATCCTGCCCGCTTCCTGCCTGGCCCCTATCTGCTTCATCTCAATGCGGATTCGGAAAGCCTCGGCCAGATCCTTGATTAACTGGCGAAAATCAACTCTTTCGTCGGCTATGTAATAAAAGATGGCCTTGGTGCGATCTCCCTGATACTCAACATCTCCGATCTTCATGTCGAGCTTCAGGT
>CAZNFR010000057.1:0-3072 GCA_964572225.1 uncultured Bacteroidaceae bacterium | reverse complement strand
GGTTTTCAGCAAGCTTCCTGGATCTTAGCATGGTTTCCGTCTCCAGTGCCATAGCTTCCTTCCACTTATCCAGATCAACCTGCTTTGCCTTTCGGTATACCTTTTTTATATCCTCCGAATCGGGGTGGATATGGTATTTCTTTAACTGTAACTGCACTATATCTCCGGTTAGGGTTACAACTCCAATATCATGCCCGGGCGTGGCCTCCACCGCCACAATGTCTCCACGTGTGAGCCTCAACTGATTGACATTCCGGAAAAACCCTTTACGCGTATTCTTGAATCTTACCTCAACGATATCCGTTTCGTTACCTGTTTCCGGCAAATCCCTCAGCCAGTTATAACTGTCGAGTTTGCTGCAGGAACTAAAGTAGTTGGTAATTATATCTTTGTTATCATTGGGATTTTCAGTACAGGAACCGTTACAACAGCCTCTGTGTATCAGTTCATCCATAACAATCCTTTGTTTATATTAAGGCAAAGGTAAAGGAAAATAATTATAATCTGAGTAGATTCATGATTTTAAGGCTCAAATCCAGGAAAACGATGCGGGCATAGGCGTTGGCTGAAATGTGGTTATATGCCAGATTTAATTCCTCATAAAGGCTGAAAACATTCTCTTCTCTGATAAATTTTGAGAATTTCACTGAAAATTCCTCTTCGTCAGCCGACATATAGGAAATTTCGGTAACCGACTGATTTACCATAAAGTTCTCCCTTACCATCCGCATGGCATTCATAAGAAACTGCTTTTGTCTCTCCCTTCCTTTGCCAGCAATTTCATCAATAAAATCAAGCATTCCGGCAATGTCCTTGTTCCAACAAAGCCGGGTGAGCTTAACAAACCCTTCAAAATTATCCTGGTTCCCCGGATCCTCTTCCATACTCTGAATAGCCAGACCCAGGTTGCCATTGGCCCTCCGGGTAATATCAGCAACCTTTTCGGCCGTGGATCCAGGCAAACCGAGCAGCACGGATTTGACCTGATCATCACTGAACCGGGGAATCCGGATCATCTGTGTCCGGCTCAAAATGGTGGGCAGTAAATCGTCGACCGACTCGGTAACCATCAGGAAAACCGTCCCGGCAGGAGGTTCCTCGATAATCTTCAGCAAGCGGTTTGCAGAGGTGCGGTTCATCCTTTCAGGCAACCAAATGATCATAATCTTATGATCGGACTCATAAGCCTTCATCCCCAGCTTCCGTATAATGGATACACTCTCGGCAGCAGCAATGATGCCCTGCTTGTTCTCCAATCCGATCATGTTGTACCATGAAAACTGATTCATATAGGGATTGGCCAGCAACGCCCCTCTCCAGATCTCCAGTTTATCCTCCATTTTCGATTCGCTCTCTTTTGCAGAGGCCGGAAAGACAAAATGCAGGTCGGGATGTGCCAGCTTCGCAAACTTGATGCAGGAGGGACATTTCCCGCAGGCATCCTTCTCCGACCGGTCGGTGCAAAGGATATACCGGCTGTATGCAAGCGCAAGGGCCAGCTTACCGGAACCTTCAGGACCGTGAAACAACTGAGCATGAGGGATCCTTTCCGAACTCACGGTTCTCCTGAGTTTAACCTTAACTTCATCCAATCCGGGTACTTCCCTGAAAAACATCTTCCTTGAGATTTATTGAGAATATGCCTCTAAATTAATCAAATTCGCCCGGCTTTCTAAAAATGAAAATTAAATAGTTTTTTTACCTTTGACGGAGAATTGAAAAATCATTAAAATCCTTAAAATATCTAATCCAATGATGACCGTAGACAGCTATAATTTCGAGGGCAAAAAAGCCATTATGAGAGTCGATTTCAATGTTCCTCTCAATGCCGGATTTGAAGTGACCGACGATACCCGGATCCGGGCAGCACTCCCTTCCATCAAAAAGATTCTGGCCGACGGAGGTTCAGTCATACTCATGTCTCACCTCGGCAGACCCAAGGAAGGTCCGGAAGAGAAATTCTCTCTCAAACACGTGATTCCCGTTCTTTCCAAACACCTCGGTATGGACGTGAAATTTGCCCCCGATTGCATTGGTGATGATACCCTGGAAATGAAAAAATCCCTCAAACCCGGCGAAGTTCTCCTGCTCGAAAACCTTCGCTTCTACAAGGAAGAAACCAAAGGGAACGAAGAATTCTCCGGTAAACTGGCCGAAGGTGCCGATGTCTATGTTAATGATGCTTTCGGTACCGCCCACCGGGCCCATGCCTCAACCACCATCGTGGCCAACTTCTTCCCCAACGATAAGGTGTTCGGATACCTGATCGGAAATGAGCTTGAGGCCATGGATAAGGTTCTCAAAGCACCCCAAAAACCCTTTACTGCCATTATGGGAGGTGCCAAAGTTTCCGATAAAATCCTGGTTATCGAAAACCTGCTCGATAAGGTGGATAACCTGATTATCGGCGGGGGTATGACCTATACCTTTATCAAGGCTCAGGGTGGGGAAATCGGAAATTCCCTTTGCGAAGAAGATAAACTGGATACCGCTCTCGACCTAATCGAAAAAGCAAAATCCAAAGGAGTAAATCTTATCCTTCCAGTCGACCAGGTACTGGCCGATAAATTCGATAATGAGGCCGCTAAAAAAGATTCCTCCATCAAAGAAGGTGAAAAGGTCTGGATGGGTCTGGATATCGGCGAAGAAACCATCGAACTATTCAGCAAAACCATCGCCGACTCCAAAACCATACTATGGAACGGCCCCATGGGCGTTTTCGAAATGGAAAACTTCCGCAAGGGAACCGTCGCCATCGCCAAAGCCATCGCCGAAGCCACCTCGAAAGGTGCATACAGCCTGGTGGGCGGAGGCGATTCCGTAGCCGCTGTCAATAAATTCGGACTGGCCGACAAGGTGAGCTATGTCTCCACCGGCGGCGGTGCCATGCTCGAATACGTGGAAGGAAAGGAACTGCCTGGGATCAAAGCGATCAGAGGGTAGGAAGAATGGGGATCTGGGGATTTGGGGATAGGAAGATTGGGGATTTGGGGATTTGGGGATTTGGGGATATAACTCCCTAAACCCCTAAACCCCTAAACCCCTAAACCTCTAAACCCCTAAACCCCTAAA
>CAZNFR010000056.1:0-23959 GCA_964572225.1 uncultured Bacteroidaceae bacterium | reverse complement strand
GTGTTTTACGTGATTTCGTATCGCTCAAATGCCCGAAAACAGGTCAAATTGTTATTAAATGCTTAAAACCGCCTGATTTATTAACATTCAGGCCAATTTTTGGAACGTAAATTTGCTAAACATGAGAAATAGTCTATATTTGTATAATGTTTGACACTTTTATAATTACTAACCCTAAAATTTTTTTATTATGAACAAAGCTCAATTAATTGATGCCATCGCTGCCGAGGCAAACTTGACTAAAGCAGATGCTAAAAGAGCACTGGATGCTTTTGTTACAACTACAACCGATGCATTAAAAAAAGGCGATAGGGTAGCTTTAGTAGGATTCGGATCTTTCTCAGTTTCCGGTAGAAACGCCAGAACAGGTAGAAATCCCCAGACTGGTGCCCCCATTACCATCAAAGCTAAAAAAGTGGTTAAGTTCAAGGCTGGTAGCGAATTAGCTGACGCTGTTCAATAAAAATATTCTATCCACCTTTGACAGGGAGCCACGGCTCCCTTTTTTTTTGTCATGGAAAAGGATCTGATTCAATATCTGGAAGGGTTTCTAACCCCGGAAAGGAAGGACCTTTTTGATAGAATCCTTTCACAGCGAACGGAATATATCACGGTCGTTTTAGAAGACCTTTACCAGATGCACAATGCCAGTGCCGTAATCAGAACAGCGGAATGTTTTGGGATCCACAGGCTGAATATCATTGAAAACAGGAACGAATTTGAGCATAACAGGGAAATTTCTCTTGGCTCCCAGAAATGGATTGAGATTACTAAATTTAAACGTCCTGGCAATAATACGGAAGCTGCTATAAGGGAGCTAAAGAAACAAGGGTACCGGATTGTGGCCACTACCCCCCATAAGGATGAATGCATTTTAGAGGAATTCCGTATCGAAAATGGGAAATTTGCCCTACTTTTTGGTACTGAAATGAAAGGACTTTCTCAAAAAGCCCTGGACATGGCCGATGAATACATCAAAATCCCTATCCTGGGATTCACCGAAAGCTTCAACATTTCTGTATCGGCAGGCATCATCCTTCATCATCTGCGGTATAGGTTAAAAAACTCCGAAATTGACTGGAAACTTTCCGAAAAAGAGAAAAATAGAACAAAATTGGAATGGTTACGCAGAACCCTCAAAAAGGTTGAACTTTTAGAGGGAGCTTATTTAAAATCCAAAAAATAAAACATCCCTGGCGTGGTTTTCGTATATCCTTGCAAAAGATTTATTGAATATTTTATATCTTTGACAAACATTGTCTTTAGTTAGGTGAATCATAGTTTTGTATCCATTAAATGGAATCTGAATGAATTGTATAATAATTGACGATGACAAACTTTCCAGAAGGATACTCGAGGAGTTTATCCAAAAAACGGATGAATTGCATCTGAAATATTCGTTTTCCGATGCAGTGGAGCCAATCAATACCCTTAAGGAAGAAGATGAAATCCATCTAATTTTTCTTGATATTGAGATGCCTGAGATGACCGGAATTGATTTTCTAAATTCGCTGAAAAATCCACCCCAGATCATAATTGTCTCTTCCAAAGATAAATACGCCCTTTCTGCATTCGAATATGATGTAACCGATTACCTTCTTAAACCGGTAACTTATCCCCGCTTTTATAAGGCTGTAGATAAAGCCTTGGCAAGATTCGAAAAAAATAAGAATAATCTGATCGGTAAGGATGAGATCTTTATCAAGAAAAATTCTACCCTTGTAAGGTTAAAATATGAGGAAATCCTATGGGTAGAAGCACTTGAAAATTATGTCATTTTCACAACCTTCAGGGAAAAATACACCATACATTTTACCATGAAGGCTATTGAGCAGAAATTGCCCACATCCAAGTTTACCAGGGTTCACCGTTCATACATAGTGAATACCAGCAAAATTGATGTGATTGAGGATAATTCGGTTCTGATAAAAACTGAGGAAGGGATCAAAAGTATACCCATAGGAAAGTCTTATAAGGATAAGTTAATGAGAGATATTAACCTGATAATTAAATAGTTTTGGTCGGTTATGCCCTCAAATCGCCAGCTTTTCCTCGATCATATTGCACAGACTTCTCCTTCTCCCTTCTTGCTTGAGATTGAGTCTGCTGAGGGAATCTATCTCTACGATCGCTTTCAAAATTCTTATATGGATCTTATCTCCGGGGTAAACGTGTCTGCTGTCGGGCATGCTAATCCTCGTGTAATCCAGGCGGTTAAAAATCAGGTTGACAAATACATGCATGTAATGGTATACGGGGAACTGGTTCAATCACCTCAAATCCATTACGCTAAGGAGATCACATCCCTGCTTCCGGAAAATCTGGAATCGGTTTATTTTACCTCCTCCGGTTCAGAAGCCATCGAAGGTGCACTTAAACTGGCTAAAAAATATACTGGGCGTAGTCATATCCTTTCCTTCAAAAACTCCTATCATGGAAGTACACACGGGGCTTTGAGCCTGATGGGCAGCGAATATTTCAAGAGAGGTTACCGCCCCCTTCTTCCGGGTGTAGAACATTTGGAATTTAATAATTTTGATGAGCTCGACAGGATCAATGATGATACAGCCGCGGTTGTCGCTGAGGTGATGCAGGCAGAAGCCGGGATGATCCTGCCAGAAGAAGGTTTTCTAAAGGCACTAAGGGATAAATGCGATTTGACAGGAACCTTACTGATCTTTGATGAGATTCAGACCGGGCTAGGGAGAATGGGAGAACTCTTTGGATTTCAAATATTTGATGTAATTCCGGATATTTTGGTGTTGTCCAAAAGTTTTGGAGGGGGAATGCCCCTGGGCGCTTTCATATCTTCCAGGGAGATCATGGAAGTATTTACTTTCAATCCTGTATTGGGTCATATCACAACTTTTGGTGGTCACCCTGTTTGTTGTGCAGCCGGACTTGAGTGCCTGAGAATCATCCTTGAGGAAAATCTGATCATAGAGATTGAACGCAAAGAAGCTTTATTCCGTGAACTTCTAAAAAGTGAACACATATTGGAAATTCGAGGCAAAGGGCTTATGATGGCGGTTGAATTGGGAAGCCAGGATAAAATGAATAAAGTTGTTCGCAGAGGACTGGAAACCGGTTTTATGACCGATTGGTTTTTATTCTGTGACACAGCTTTCCGGATATCTCCCCCTTTGACTATTAAGGATGATGAGATTATAACCGCCTGCAAACTGATGGTGGATGCAATTGATTTTGCCTGCTCAGACAATTGACAGGTTCAATGCATAATTATTCATGGATACTTATTGGAGAAAATATTCGTTCTACCCAAAATCAAGGGAATTAATTGAAAAAATCCCGGTGAGGTATGTATTTTCCCTAGTTGTCATCATGATCCTTTTGTGCCATAATTCTCTGATATTAAATGCACAGGAGCACACAGGAATCCTGGATATCCGTAGATCGGCAGCGAAACTGCGGGAAAGCTTTACCAGACTTTATAACTTACCACCCTCACTCGAGAGAGACTCAATAAATAACCAGATTTCCAATTGTTTTCATGAATTACTGACTATGGAAAGTTCATTTTTCTATCCATGGGATGAACTGGATATGATTGGTAAGGTCAAATCACCGGATCAGAAGGTGAAAGTTTTCACCTGGCATCTCTCAAAGGAAAATGGTGAGTATGAATATTTTGGCTTTATTCAGATTTTCATCACTGGCAAAAAAAAGGAAAAAAGTATCCTGGTTTATAAACTTAACCAATCAGACGAAGAATTTAAAAACCTGGAAAATGCCGAGGTAACCACCGGAAACTGGCCTGGAATGCTTTATTATGACCTGATCCCGTTTTCTCATAAAAAGAATGATCTCTATCTCCTGCTCGGATATTCCTTCAAGGATCCTATGTCTCAACAAAAAGTAATGGAGGTACTTACGATTAATCGCAAAGGACAACCTGAATTCGGGGGAGAGTTTATTAGGGGTGAAGAAGAAACAAAACGGGTGGTTTTCCGATATTCCGAACAGGTGGTGATGAGGATTCTATATGATGACCGGCTGAAAATGGTGGTGTTTGACCATCTTCAACCCTTCGAACCCATTCTCAGGGGAGATTATCGATTCTATGCGCCCGATGGCTCCTATGATGCTTACGAATTTTCAAAAGGCAGCTTTTATTTCAGGGAGGATGTGGATGCCAGAAATGAATCCCTTCCAACCCCGGGTGGTTCAGGCCGCTGACGAAGTTCCTCCTTCTGTCAAATTATATAAATAGATTCTGACGTATTGTCAGTTTTACCATAGTGGCACAGGCTTTGAAAAATTTGCCCCAGAATGTTTAATGCTAAAATCTTAGGACCATGCACAAAGGTAAAATCGATGTAACTACCGAGAATATTTTCCCCATTATCAAAAAATTCCTTTATTCGGATCATGAGATCTTTCTCAGAGAATTGATCTCCAACGCAGTAGATGCTACTCAAAAGCTAAAAACATTGGCTTCCGTTGGTGACTTTAAAGGGGAACTGGGAGAACAGACCATCAAAGTGGAATTGGATAAAAAGAAAAAAACACTTAAAATCATTGACAGGGGAATTGGCATGACCCGCGAAGAGGTGGATAAGTACATTAATCAAATTGCATTTTCCAGTGCAGAGGAGTTTCTTGAGAAATATAAAAACCAGGCTCAGAACATAATAGGCCATTTCGGTTTGGGATTCTATTCCTCTTTTATGGTTTCCGAGAAAGTTGAGATTAAGACCAAATCATATCAGGAAGGGACCCGGGGCGTTAAATGGGTTTGCGATGGGAGTCCGGAGTATACCATTGAAGAAATCGATAAAGAAGATTTTGGAACGATTATTACCTTGTACCTTGATAAGGAATCGGAGGAATTTGCCGATGAAAACCGGATTTCGGGAATCCTTGATAAATATTGCAAATTCCTTCCGGTCGAAATTGCTTTTGGCAACGAAAAAGAGTGGAAGGACGGCAAAGAAAAAGATACCGGTAAACCAAAGATCATTAATAATACCAAACCGCTATGGACCTCTCCTCCTTCAGAGGTAAAGGAAGAGGATTACAATGATTTTTACCGTGAATTGTATCCGGTCTCGGATGCTCCTTTATTCAATATCCATTTGAATGTCGATTACCCATTTAATCTCACCGGAATTCTTTACTTCCCAAGGATTAAAAGTAATTTCGAGATCCAGAAGAATAAAATACAACTATATTCAAATCAGGTTTTTATAACCGATAGTGTCGAAGGGATTGTCCCCGAATTTCTAACCTTATTGCACGGTGTTATTGATTCTCCTGATATTCCCCTGAATGTTTCCCGAAGTTACCTGCAGAGTGATTCCAATGTTAAGAAGATCTCTTCGCATATTACCAAGAAGGTAGCAGACAGACTGGAGGAGATCTTTAAGGACAAAAGAGCAGAATTCGAAAAGAAATGGGATGACCTTAAGTTATTCATAACCTATGGCATGATCAGTGAGGAAAAATTCTATGAACGTGCCGAAAAATTTGCCTTAGTTAAGAACACGGAAGGAAAATATTTTACCTTCAGCGAATATGCAGACCTCATCAAAGCAAATCAGACAGACAAACATAAAAACCTTATATATCTCTATGCATCTGATAAGGAAAAGCAGCATGGATTTATTGAGAAAGCCGGCAAAAAAGGGTACGATGTTCTGCTAATGGACGGTCAGCTGGACGCTCACTTTATCAACCATCTGGAGCAGAAACTTAAGGATTCCAGGTTTGTAAGGGTTGATGCAGACGTGATCGAAAAGCTTATCGAAAAAGAAGATGCTAAAGAATCGGATCTCCCTTCGGAGGAAAGACTGGAGCTAAGTACCGTAATTGAGAGTCAGCTTCCGGAAGAGAATCATTTTATGGTAAATTTTGAAGCATTAGGCGAAGATGAGAGTCCAATGATCATTACCCAGAGCGAATTCATGAGAAGAATGAAAGATATGTCTCAGCTCAGCGGCGCAGATGCATTTTACGGGAATATGCCCGATAGCTATAATCTGGTAGTTAATTCCGACCATGCACTGATCAGGAAATTGATGGAGCAGAAGAACCGGAAACTTGAAAAGAAATTATCCGAACTAGGTTCCTCACTGAGTCCTCTTATTGAAGAAAGGGATAAATTGAATAAGGAGACTGAGAAATTAAAGGATGAAGAAATTAAGCAGGAGCAGAAGGACAGGAAAGAAGAACTGAAAAAAAAGATTGAAGAATTAGAATCACAAAAGAAAAAGGCGCTTACTGATTTTGCAGGACAGAACAAACTGGTGAGTCAGCTCATCGACCTTGCCCTGTTGTCTAATAATATGTTAAAAGGTGAAGCGCTTACGAGTTTTGTGAAACGTTCTGTGGAATTAATTAAATAGAATTCCTCCCGACCCTGGAATTGCCGTAAAAGTGCGGATATGTATTCAGATCCGAAACCACTTTTACGGCATTTTCCCTACCAGAAAAGTTCTTTCACTTCCGATTTAAGATAGCGACTGGCTGTCTTAATCGGTGGTGTTTCCAGTTCCATTGCCTTTTCCAGGATTTTTTTACTGAGATTCAGTCCGTTTTCACCGGGTTTGACCTCGGATGCACTTTGATTGATCAGCCTGATGATCTCATTCCTGGCAATTTTAATCATTTCCCACCCTTTATCGCTTATGTAAACCTGTTGGGCCAGGTTATGTTCAAATTCGGTTCTGACGGCATTAATGAGTTCATTCTGCATCTCGGCAGAAGATAATGTGCTGCTTTTTACTCTCATTACCAGTGAGTCTGGTGAGATCCGTTCCAGAAAAAGCACCAATCTCTCATACGCCTGGAGACGAAGAGGAAGGATGCTGTCTTTTTGAGCCATACTGATCTCAAATTTTCTTTTCTGATTCTCATTTTTCAGAAAGCTTCGGAGCAGGAACCAGGCAGTAAGGAATACAACGACCGAGGGGAGGGTGTACTTAAGGATTTCAAGGATATCACTCATGTTAATATTTTTTGTAAACAATATAACTATTGTATTTATCAATTTATTATAAAAGAACTATTTTTGACCGGACTTAAGATTTTTTATCATTATAAATTACGATCAATGGAAAAGCTTTCAAAGAGATTGATGAGTTTATCCCCTTCGGCCACCATTGCCATGAACCAAAAAAGTCGCGAACTTAAAGATAGCGGAATAGATGTAATTAACCTGAGTGTGGGTGAGCCCGATTTCCCAACCCCCGACCACATCAAGGATGCAGCCAAAAAAGCGATTGATGATAATTTTACTTTCTATCCGCCGGTTCCCGGATATCCTGAGCTCAGAAAGGCCATTGTACGGAAATTCAAGAGAGAAAATGACCTTGATTATGAGCCAGACCAGATAGTAGTGTCTACCGGGGCAAAGCATTCCATTGCCAATGTCATGATCTCCATTATTGATCCGGGCGATGAGGTAATTATACCTGCACCCTACTGGGTTTCCTACGCCGAGCAGGTTAAAATCGCGGAAGGCATAAACGTTATCATATCAGCAGGGATTGACACTGGATTTAAGATAACAGCCGCGCAATTGCGTGAGGCCATTACCCCTAAGACCCGTGCCCTTTTGTTATGTTCACCTTCCAATCCGACAGGCAGTATTTACACAAAAACCGAATTGGAGGAGCTGGCAACCGTGTTAAAGGAGCATCCTTCAATCATGGTTATCTCCGATGAGATCTATGAGCATATTAACTTCACCGGTAATCATACCAGTATAGCCCAATTACCCGGTATGAAGGACAGGACCATTGTGGTTAACGGGGTATCCAAAGCTTATGCCATGACGGGTTGGAGGATAGGATACATTGGTGCTCCTGTATGGGTTGCCAGGGCGTGTAACAAACTTCAGGGACAGGTAACCTCGGGAGCTACCACCATTGCTCAAATGGCAGCCATAGAGGCTCTTGAAGGTAATCAGTCGCCTGTGGAAGAAATGAGAAATGCTTTTTTGAGACGAAGGGATTTGGTGATCAGACACCTCAGATCCATCCCCGGAGTTAAATGTCTGGTTCCGGATGGTGCATTTTATGTCTTTCCGGATATGAGTTCATTTTATGGAAAATCCAATGGGGATTACCAAATCAACAGTTCCATGGATTTATGCCTATATCTGTTGGAAAAAGGTCAGATAGCCACCGTTCCGGGTGAAGCATTTGGGGCACCTGATAACATACGGATCTCCTATGCGAATTCAGATGAAAACCTTGAAAAAGCAATGCAAAGGCTGAAAGAGGCACTTGAGAACCTGACTTCTATTAAGGATAAATAATAAATATTTCACCATTGACATCGCAATTTATGTTGAAAAGTGACTACATTTCCTGAGGAGATTAAAGAATAAACCATGAAAAAAATAGCCGGTAGAATAACCTGGGCAATTTCCATCCTGTTGGTGCTTGTGGCAATTTGGCAATGCTCGGAGGATGGTATTAATCTGTTTACCCTGGATCAGGATATTGAATTTGGCCTTCAGATGAATGACCAAATTGAAGCGAGTCCGGAGCAGTTTCCAGTGTTGGACCCCAACCAGTATGCAGATGCTTACGGGCACCTGCGAAGGATTCGTGATGTGATTCTGGAAAGCCCGGAAATACGGTATAAAACAGATTTTGCCTGGGAGGTGAAGATTATCGATAACGATAGCGTTCTCAATGCTTTCGCGGTTCCGGGGGGGTATCTGTACTTTTATACCGGACTTATAAAATTTCTTGATTCTGAAGACCAGTTTGCCGGGGTAATGGCCCACGAGATTGCCCATGTGGATAAGAGGCACTCTACCCAAACCCTCACAAAACAATATGGTTTATCCCTTTTACTGGATCTCCTGCTTGGTAATAATGAGAGTGCTTATATCCAGATAGCCTCCGATCTGGCTCAGGGTCTTGCCGGACTTGAATTTAGCCGTAACCATGAATATGAAGCCGACGAATATGCAGTAAGGTATATGTATTCTAGTACCTATGATTCCAGAGGGGTGAAAGGTTTTTTTGAAAAACTGGAAGGAGCTCCCCGCACACCGGTTTTTCTGAGCACACATCCATCCCCTGAAGACAGAATTGAAAAAATCCTGGAAACATGGAATGAACTGGGAAGCAAGGCAGGAGAGACTTATGATGAAAGGTATCAGCGGTTTAAAGATAGCCTTGAACCCTAAGGTGTAAGTCAGTAGTTCCTATAATTTACGATTAATATAATCTTCATAATTTTTAACCAGTTGTTTGTAGGCCTGATTAAAAAGGATGGATGAGATTAGGAAATCGGCAGTTGAGCGGTTACAGGCCGTGGGTACATTATACAAAACCGTGATCCGCAACAGAGCCTTTACATCCACGTCATGAGGTTGAGGTTGCATGGGATCCCAAAAAAAGACCATAATATCGATTTCTCCTTCGGCAATCAATGCACCCATTTGTTGATCGCCACCCAAAGGCCCTGATTTAAGACGTTTTATCTCAATGGAATCCAGGCCTGCTTCACGCGTCCTAAGATTGATTGCCTCTTCCACAAGTTTCCCTGTGGTACCCGTGCAGATAATTTTGTGATGCCTGAGGTTATCCCAGTTATGTTCAACCCATTGTATAAGGTCCAGTTTCCTGTTGTCGTGTGCGACCAGGGCAATCCGTTTAATCTTATCCATTTTCTTTTATAAAAGTTTATACAATCTTCTCAGGAAAAATCAGTTTTATTTACAAATTTACAAATTCTTCCAACCTCCCTGCAGAAATCAGGGAAAATCCTTCGGAATATATGAAAAGCAAACCAAAGCCTCTTATTCCTGTTTATAAAACTCTGCACTGAACATGGGAGAATAGCGGTAGTTCATGATTATGAAAACGATATTGGTATTTTTGAATGCTTAATCACAATTAAATGGTCAGAAGAAAGATTTCGAGAAGAACACCTGGTTACCTAAAAATCTCATTATGGTTGGTATTTACAGCCATTGTGGTGGCATTGTTTTTTTTATTCAGGCTGTACCGAAGCACTTTCAGTCCGGCAGTCGACATAAAAGATAGTGAGTCGCATCTATTTTACATTCCCACGGGATCGGATTATTCTACGGTTGTGTCCAGTCTCATTGATCAGGGTATAATTACAGACAGGCGAAATTTTGAGTGGCTTTCCGAGAAAAAAAATCTTCCCTCCCATATTTATCCTGGGCGCTACCGGATTCAGGAAAATATGAGTTTAAATGAGTTGATTAATCTCCTGCGATCGGGAAAACAGGAACCTTTGATGCTCACTTTTAATAATATCCGTACTCTTGGGGAGTTGTCTTCCGTCATTTCCGGATTTCTCGAACCCGATTCAACAGATTTTGCAGCATTTTTTCAGGATCCGGCTACCCCGGGTAAATTTGGATTCACCAGAGAATCCTTTCCTGCCATGTTCATCCCCAATTCCTATGAATTCTATTGGAACACCACACCAAAAGAATTTGCCGGCCGAATGAAAAGCGAGTACCTGGCCTTTTGGTCGGGCAACAGAATGGGAAAGGCCGAAAAGATGGGTCTTACTCCTGTGGAAGTAATTACCCTTGCCAGCATAGTGGATCAGGAAACTCTTCATAATGATGAAAATCCTAGCATAGCCGGAGTCTTTATAAACCGCATTGAACAAGGAATCCCTCTCCAGTCGGATCCTACCATCATTTTCGCTCACAATGATTTTAGCATAAAGCGGGTATGGAACAAGCATAAGAAAATTGAATCACCCTACAATACCTACCGCTACAAAGGCCTTCCACCGGGGCCCATTTCCATACCCTCTGTTTCTGCCATCGATGGAGTCCTGAAATATGAAAAGCACAATTATATCTTTTTTTGTGCGAAACCGGATTTTTCAGGATATCATAATTTTGCCAGAACCCTCTCTCAACATAACAAAAACGCACGTTTATACCAACAGGCACTTAATCAACGGAATATTTACAGGTAAATGCCATTTTTCAGAGATTTTGACTTAATTTCGCTTAAATCAATCCGGATTACTTAAGTACTAAGTGCAGAGTTATTAACACCGGAAATCAGGAAAGTTTAATCCCATGCTGAAAATGAAGGGAAGGGAAGTTTGCCGGACAACCATAAAATTGAAAACCTGTTAAACAACAAACACAACCCATACTCATATTTATAATTCGAAAACCAGCTACTTATAAAAGTCACAAAGAGTGAAGAGGATAAAGATAGATCAGGAGGGGTGGAAAGGGGTTATTGCAAGGGACTTTAGCGAGGAGAGTGTAACAAGGCTTTCCAACGCCTGCGCCCACTGGCTGACAAACAGGGTTCGACAGCCTGAAGTGGTGGTGGGGTTCGATACCCGTTTTGGAAGTGAACGTTTTGCTTATATCGTGGCAAAAGTATTCGCAAACAGGGGTGTGAAAGTTCAGATTGCTTCAAGATTTTGCGCATCTCCCGTACTTTCGTACAACATAAAAAAATCCGGTGCAGATCTGGGCATCATGGTTACTGCCGGACAGCAATCCTATGAATACAATGGAATCCGCTTTTACGGGGCTGATAGCAAGCCACTGCCATTCCAGCATCTCAAGGATATAGAGAATCTTATCAATTACGATACCATCGTAGATCTGGATCTGATCAGACTGGACCGTCTTATTGACCGCCGATTGTTGATGGTTTCAAATTTCGACCTTGATTACCTTGAATTTTTCAGGGAAAGGGTAAAGTATAACATGCTTAGAGGGAGATCGCGGTCGGTGGTATTTAATCCTATGTTTGGTGCAACCCAATTCATTACTGAAGAACTTTTTCCTTCCAGTTTGATTGTCAATAAAAGACAGGATCTTTCTTTCGGAGGATTCCCGCCCGAGCCCAGAGAGGAATATGCTCTGGAAATTATGGAGATAATCGCAGACGAAGATGCTCTTAAACTGGGTATCGTCTTCGATGGCAGCGGAAACAGCTTTGGAATGATTGACGAAAAAGGGCAGTTCCACGATTCCAACCATATGCTCCTGCTAACCGTACATTTTCTTGCAAAGACTATGAAATACCATGGGAAAATTCTCACCGATCCTTCTGCAACCTCCAGACTTGAGACTCTCTGCCGTAATTTTTCATTGCCTTTGGAAAGGAACGGTTTCAGGAACAGGGATGATATTGGCACAGGAGAAAAAGAGTCTGTTCTCCTGGAAAGATACAATACCGGAGAATTAATAATCAGAGATCAGGTACCCGAACTTGATGCGTTCAGAACAGCGATTACTCTCTGGCAATGGTTGGAAGAATCCTCAATCAGCCTCTCCACCATTATGGATGAAATCCAGACGAATTATGGTTCATTCCATGTCTCCCTTAAAGATCCTCATTGGAATCCTGAAAAGATAAGAAAGATTGCTGATCATTGCCGAAAGCAGGGGTTTACAGGAATTGGTGAAAAGAAAGTGATCCGGATCGAGGAACTGGATGGATTTAAGTTTTTCCTTGAAAATCAGGAGAGTGTTTATCTTTTTATCAATGAAAGTCAGACCCAACTTAAGATATTTGCTGAATCAGCAAATCAGGATTGTGCAGATGAATTGATTATCAGGATAATGGAAGACCTCTTCGCAATACCTGTACATTAAATCACCTGAACCTCTCTTTCAAGTTTAATACCGCTTAATTCCTGAACAGCAACCTGGATCTTTCTCGAAAAATCCAGAATCTCCTTCCCGCTGGCCCCACCGTAATTTACTATTACCAGAGGTTGAGAGGGCCATGTTCCGATGTTGCCTGAACGTTTTCCTTTCCAACCTGCTTTTTCAATAAGCCAGGCTGCAGGTATTTTCGTCCCGTTAATGGAAGGGTAGGAGGGGATATCCGGAAAATCGGATTTCAATTGAAGAAAAAAATCATTGGCAACAACCGGATTTTTAAAAAGGCTTCCGGCATTCCCAATAACCTTAGGATCGGGCAGCTTGCTTTCCCGGATACATATAATGGTCTCACGAAGAGATCTCAGATCCTGAATTGATTTTTTCCTGAATTCCGTTTCTACGTTGCCATAGCTGAGTTTATAACTCGGTTTTTTTCCAAGTCTGAGCTTGATGGATTCAATGATAAATCGGTTTTTAAGTTCATTTTTGAAGATGGAATTTCGGTAGCCGAAGTCACATTCTGACGCGCTCAGTTCGCATTTTCTTTTTTCAAACAGGTCAATACCAATAACCGATATCAGCTTTTCACAAATTTCAATACCATAGGCCCCTATATTTTGTACCGGTGCCGAACCAGCCGTTCCCGGAATCAGGGAAAGGTTTTCAAGACCATAATATTCATGGGAAACACAATACTCAACTAAGTCATCCCATACTTCCCCGGCTTTTACACACAAAATAACCTCATTTTCATTTTCCTGTTCTACCCGGATTCCTTTGTTTGCCGTAAATAGGACCATACCGGGAAAATCGGAAGTGAATAATAAATTGCTTCCTCCTCCCAGGATTAGGAAAGGGTCCTCAAGGAAAACGCCGGGTTTAAGCAACCCGGCAAAGTCTTCCTCAGAATTGAGCTCCAGAAAGCTGTGGGACCTTACATCGATTCCAAAACTATTGTGATTTTTAAGACGGTAGTCGGGTAATATTTCTGCCATGAATGTACAATTAATGCAAAGATAAAGCTTGAACCGCAATTCTCTAATTTAATTTCGCTATTTTAACCCCTGCCAAAAGTCAAGGTAATCCGTAAAAGCTTATCAGGGCAAAATCAGGAGGATTCCCCAATGAGGAAAAATGTTTTTATATGCGTAATTAATGACCTTGTAACGGATCAAAGGATTCATAAACTTTGTGGTACCCTGAGAAAATCAGATGCCGAACTTACCCTGATAGGTCGGCAGTTTCCTCACTCCTCCCTCCCTGATATATCTGAAGTTTCGATTGTCCGTTTCAGACTGCTTGTAAATAAGGGTTTTTTGTTTTATGCATTTTACAATTTCCGCTTGTTTATTTTCCTGTTATTCAGGAGGAAGGTGGATGTGATCGTTTCAAATGACCTGGATACCCTTCCTGCATGTTGCCTCGTAAGCAAACTGAAAAAGAATTCGGTTTTGGTATACGACAGCCATGAGTATTTTACGGAGGTGCCCGAATTAAATGGCAGGAAGTTTGTTAAATCATTTTGGAATCTTCTGGAAAGTTGGTTGGTTCCGAATGTGGATCTGGCTTATACGGTAAATTCCACCCTGGCCAAGATGTATTTAGCAAAGTACGGGGTGGAGTTCAGGGTTGTAAGAAATGTTCCTGAGAAGAATGCAAGGAAGGATAATTATCCTTTACCCCCCGAAATCCAAAGGAACAAAGTTATTATATATCAGGGTGCCGTTAATAAGGACCGGGGACTGGAAGAAATGATCGATGTGATAAGAGAATTTGAGGGTGTTACCCTGATTATTGCAGGAAGCGGGGATATATTGGCTGATTTGAAGAAACAAGTCATTTCAGGGTCACTTGAACATAAAGTATATTTTACCGGAAGGGTCCTTCCCTCTATGTTAAGATCCCTGACCAGTAAAGCTCAATTGGGGATCTCACTGGAAAGAAAGACCTCATTAAATTACTATTATGCATTGCCAAATAAGATTTTTGACTATATCCACGCCCAAATTCCCGTTCTTTGTTCCTCCTTCCCTGAAATGAGGAGTATTGTTGAGGGGAGGGGAGTCGGTATTGCCATTGAACCCGGGAACAGGGATCTTTTGATAAAGTCTCTGCATACCTGCCTGTTTGATGAGGAATTGCGTAAGCAATGGAAGGAGATGGCCGTCAAAGCATCTGAGGAGTTGTGCTGGGAACATGAACAAAATAAGATCAGGGATATTTATACCCTGGCCGGAATAAAATTTTAATTCAAAATAAGAATACATTATGAATAGGATCAGGATCAAAGGATGGATAATTGCTGCCTGTTTTACAGGATTGACAATATCATTGAATGCGCAAATTGAATTTACCGAAATTAAAACAAAAGCAGATTGGGACCAGGCATTTGAAAGTGCGAAACAGGAGGATAAACTGGTTTTCCTTGATATTTATGCCACCTGGTGCGGGCCATGTAAGTACCTGGAGAACAGTGTATATGTAGATTCGTTGTTGGGAAACTACTACAACGATAATTTTGTGAATCTGAAAATGGACGGTGAGAGTGAATTTGGCAGAAGCATTGCCGGTAAGTATGCTCTGGGGGCTTTCCCGACCATGTATTATATTGAAGATTCGGGTGATCTTATCATTACAATTGTAGGAGTAAGGGAAGCCGGCCCGTTGCTTGCCCTTGGAAAGAATGTTAACCAAAGCGGAGAGAAGCTTTCCCGATTAGAGGCTTCACATAAAGAGGGCAATCTTAACTATGAGGACTTAATTGAATATCAAAGTATTCTTAACACACTGGAGCAGACAGAACGGGCAAACGAACTGGGATCTGAGATTATCAATACCATGGGTATGGTTGAGTTAATGGACCCTTCAAACAAAGATCTTGTTTTAAGTTCCACATTTAATATTGATTCAAGGGTTTTTTCTGCCATCAGGGATAATCCTTCCGGGGCCCGGGAGGCTTGGGGAGAAGAGGGAGTAGAAAAACTTCTGTCAGGTATCTACAATGATGCTCTTTTTGAGGCCATTACCAATAAGGACCAGGCTCTTATTGAAAGAGTGGTTGAGGAGTTCATTCCTGTTTACACTAAAGGGGATTCTCTGGAGATGGAAAGAGGGGAATACATCACTCGTAAGGTATATCTTGCCAACACCGGTATGTGGGAAAAATACCAGGTTCTCGTAGAACAGACCAGGGTAACCCAGTTTCCCGAAAATGATGATTTTCTGCGAGGCGAAGCTTATGAATTGGTCAATGAGTACAACCGGGATCCAGAGGCCCTGGATTTGGCATATCAATGGTCAAAAGAAGTGTCGGAAAGGAATCAAAGTTTCGATAACCTGCTTTTGCTTGCTTATCTTCAGGGAATGCACTCCGATTTTGAGGAAGCCAGGTCGACCGTAAGTAAGTTGAATGCTATGGAGTTAAGTGAAGAGCAGAAGGGCATTTTGACAGAGCTTAATTCCATACTGGATCAGGCATCGTCGTCTGAACAGTAATCCGAGCCTGTGATTTTCTTCCATGAATCGGGATCGGTAATTCCTTCAGAATTGATGATAAGAAAACGGGTATTTCCGTTTATCCCAAGGTCTTTTCTAAGCTGATCAAGTTCTTTACAGGAATAAATTGCCATCAGTCCTGCCAGACCTGCCGCACCCGATTCACAGCTTTTAATTTGGGGGTCTTCTTCTCCGGGTTTATTGAGTAATCGCATTGCCTTTACAGCCCATTCATCTGAAACCGACATAAAGGCAGTTGTGAGATCCTGAAGGATTTCCCAGGCTTTCATGGAGGGAGTACCACAATTAAGACCCGCCATTATGGTTTCCAGGGATTTCCTGCTTGGGCTGAGCTTTCCTTTTTTTGCCGATTCGAGCAGGCAATCCGAATGATAAGGCTCGACAGTGATAAAGCCTGGTGCGTTACCTTTAAGATAATTAGTCAGGGAAAGCATCATGCTTGCTGCCCAGCTGCCCACACCCGATTGAAGAATAACAAAATCCGGGAATGGCTCTCCTGAATTGAAGAACTGCCCGGTCAACTCGTATGACATGGTAAGGTATCCTGCAGCCACTGTTTGAGGAATTTTCACATATCCGGGCCAGGAGGTGTCCTGTACCAGAACCGCATCGTTATCGGATGCAAATTTGCTGGCGACTTTTACCGTTTGATCATAATCGCCATCTACGAGAACCAGGCTGGCCCCTTCATCCAATATCCATTTTTGTCTTGCTTTGACCGTATGGGAAGGCATAAAAATTACGGCTTTCCTTTGCATAATTCTGCAGCTCCAGGCAACGGCCCTTCCATGGTTGCCATCCGTAGCCGTGCAAAATACCTCCTTTTCCGGATTATTGGATATTAATTGGTGAACGGCCCAGGAAGCACCCAAAGCCTTGAAAGCTCCGATCCCGAAACGTTGAGACTCATCCTTGAGGAAGAGTTTTCCGCATCCAATCGTGTTTTCAAGGGATCTCATCCGGTACAGGTCAGTTGGCCTATATCCGGAAATAGATTGATGAAAGTGGATTATTTCGGACGTTAGATAGGTATCCAGATCGTAAGGATGCCTCTTTGTTTGAGTTTTATTGATATGGAAGGAGCAGGATCCGGCCACTAGTGGAAAAATCAGATCTCCAGGAGAAGGGCTGCCCCGTCATTTCCGCCCAGCAACATTTGGGTGGGATCCTCCAGCAGTTCCTTTACCTTAACAAGAAAACTGACAGAGTCTCTGCCATCAATGATCCTGTGATCGTAGGACAGGGCAAGGTACATCATGGGTCGTATTTCAACCTTTCCGTTAATGGCGATGGGTCTTTCCTGGATATTATGCATTCCCAGAATTGCCGATTGGGGAGGATTAATTATTGGGGTTGAGAGCATGGATCCAAAGATCCCTCCGTTAGTGATCGTAAAGGTTCCGCCCGACATTTCCTCTATGCTTATCCGGTTTTTCCTTGCTTTGCCTGCGAGTTCCAGGATTTGCTTTTCAATGTCGGCAAGGCCTAGGGCTTCTACATTCCGGATCACAGGTACCATAAGGCCTTTGTCGGTCTGAACTGCAATACCGATATCATAATAGTTGGGTGTTACCACCTCATCCTCTTCAATACGACTGTTGACGTTTGGAAAATGTTTCAGGGCGACCGTTACCGCCTTGGTGAAGAAGGACATAAACCCAAGCTTGACATCATGTTTTTCGATAAAGGATTTTTGATGTTTTTGTCTGAGAGTCATTATGGCCGACATATCCACCTCATTGAAGGTAGTAAGCATGGCGGTCTGATTTTTAACTGCGACCAGTCTTTCGCTGATCTTACGGCGCAAACTGCTCATTTTATTTCTTTCCTCATCGCGGCCTGCCGAAGTTGACTGGAAGGATTCCATTCCTGCAGATCCTTTCCCCAAAACTGCAGTAACCTCACGAGAGCTTATCTTTTTCAGGCCCTTGAGGATATCTTCAATGCTAAGGTTGTTTTCCTCCATCATTTTCCGGGCCACAGGGGTCACTTTCACCTCAGTCCTTTCATCATCTTCCGATTTATCTTTTGTACTATCGGTTTCAGGACCGGGCTTTTCATCCTTTTTCCCCTCGTTATTCTCATCCTTTTTCGCAGGCTCCTTTGAGGTTTTCTTTTTTTTCTCTCCTTTCTGAGAGGTGTCGATGGTGCAAATAACTTCACCCACCTTTACGGTTTCACCGGCTGATTTGAGAATTTTTATTTTTCCGGATTCTTCTGCAATGACCGGAAGGGTGGCTTTTTCAGATTCAAGTTCACCAATTTCCTGGTCTTTTTCCACGAAATCACCATCTTCCACGAACCAGTTTCCAATTTCTGCTTCGCTTATGGATTCTCCGGGACTAGGAACTTTTATTTCTAGAGCCATACGTTTTTATTTAAAATAATAGTGTTGTTTCAAAATTTCTTTTCTTGAGCTTCCAACCACACATTGAAGTCCGCAATATTTATTTTTGAGCTCACAGTCGCACCTGCGGAATACTTTATCGATGATCTCCTTTTGCTGAATTTCATGGATCTTATGTAATCCGACGGCCGGACTTCCCGAGGGTTGGCGGGTTACAGAAATGATACCGCTACCCGACATCTGATTTTGGATGTAGTACCAGGGTCCCATATTTTCGGGTTCTTCCTGTACCCAAAGGGTGAGTAATCTGTTATGATATTTCTCGAGGATTTTTTGAATCTTTTTAGAAGGGAAGGGGTGGAGCTGTTCAAGTCTTACAAGTGCTACATCCTTTGCATCCAGTTCGTTCTTTCGGGCAACAAGATCATAATATACTTTTCCGGAACAGAGAACAATTCGTCGAACTTCATCCACATCCACATCCGGATCATCGATTACATCCTGAAATTTCGATCCTGCCAGGTCCTTCAGATCGGAGACACACAACGGATGACGCAGCAGGCTTTTAGGAGTGAACACGATTACGGGGACTCTGAAATCACGTTTTAGCTGGGATCGTAAAAGGTGAAAAAAATTCGATGGGGTTGTGGGATTTACCACCTGCATATTCCCGTTGGCTGAAAGAGCGAGGTAACGCTCTATTCTAGCGCTGGAGTGTTCAGGACCCTGGCCTTCGAAACCATGGGGTAAAAACAACACCAGTCCATTCATTAATCCCCATTTCTCTTCTGCAGAACTAATATACTGATCGACTACAACCTGGGCAACATTGGCAAAATCACCAAATTGTGCTTCCCATATGGTTAATCCATTGGGAGTATTAAGGGCATAACCATATTCGAATCCCATAGAACCATATTCCGAAAGCAGGGAGTTATAAATGTCAAATCTGGCCTGGTTTTCAGAAAGATTTTGAAGGGGAATGTATTGCTGGTCTGTATCTTCAATAACCATTGCTGCATGGCGATGAGCAAAAGTTCCTCTAATTGTATCCTGCCCTGTAATCCTGATTGGGTGTCCTTCATCAATCAAAGTAGCGTATGCAAGCAATTCACCCAGTGCCCAGTCAACCTTGCCCGACTTGAGCATTTTTTTTCTTTCCTCGAGCAGTTTAACAATCTTCCGGAAAAACTTACTTTCATCAGGAAGAGTATTGATTTTGACCCCAAGATCCTTCAGCTTTTTTACCGGTACTCCGGTTTCCGGGAAGTTCTCAAAGTATTCGGGTTCTCCGTATTTATAGCCTTCCCATGATTCTTTGAGAAATTGAGGAATAATGACTTTATCCAGTTTTCGGGATGATTCCAGTTTTTGGTCGAGGATCTCGTCATAATTCTTTTGAATTTCTTCGATCTGCTCTTTCGAATAAATGTTTTCTTCAATGAGTTTCCGGCTGTAAAGATCCCTTGGATTTGGATGATTCGCTATGGCTTTATACAGGGTTGGCTGAGTAAACCTGGGTTCATCCCCCTCGTTATGCCCGTATTTCCTGTAGGAAAGCACATCAATGAAAACATCTGTATGAAAGGTCTGACGGTATTCAAGAGCAATTCTTACGGTATGCACTATGGCTTCAACATCATCCCCGTTTACATGAAAGATCGGTGCTTTTGTCACTTTGCCGATATCAGTACAATAGGTACTGGATCGCCCGTCCAGGTAATTTGTGGTAAATCCGACCTGGTTATTGATGACCAAATGTATAGATCCACCGGTTTTATTTGCATATAGTTCAGACATCTGGATCACCTCATATACCACTCCCTGTGCAGCAATGGCTGCATCCCCGTGAATAATCACAGGAATTACCTTGTTATAGTCGCCCTCATAATTATGGTCAATTCTTGATCGTACAATCCCCTGGATAACCGGGGTTGCAGATTCAAGATGGGAAGGGTTTGGGGTTAGATGAAGGGATACATCATGACCATTCCTGGATTTAACGGTATTCCCATAACCCAGATGGTATTTTACGTCCCCCAGAGAAATGCTCTCTTCATATTTTTCCCCTTCAAATTCCTTGAAAATCCTTTCATAAGGTTTTTGAAGTACATTGGCAAGGACATTTAGCCTTCCCCGGTGGGCCATACTTATGTTAAATTCCTTTACTCCCCGTTCAGCACCATGATCAATAAGAGATCTGAGAGCAGGTATCAGGGTTTCGGCTCCCTCCAGAGAAAATCGTTTTTGTCCGGTGAATTTTCTATGGATAAAGTTCTCGAATCCCACAGCATGTTTAAGGTGCATGAACATTTCCTTCTTATCTTCCTTGCTGAATTCGGTTCTGTTCATATCCTTTTCGATCCTCTGTATGAGCCAGTCGATCTTTTCAGGATTCCTTATGAACATGTATTCTGAACCTATGGAGCCGCAATAGGTATTTTTCAGGAAGTGGATTATGTTTCTCAGGCTGGTTTTACCGATGCCAATTTCCTTTCCTGCGAAAAACTCTTTGTCCAGATCCTCTTCGGTCAATTGATAGTTTTCGATATCCAGAGTGGGAAAGTATTTTCTTCGGGTTCGTACCGGGTTGGTTTCTGTAAAAAGATGGCCTCTTTTCCTGTATCCTTCAATAAGATTGAGCACCCGAAATTCTTTTTCGAAAGCCCGGGAAACAAAATCTGAATCGGAATAATTGTTAATTGCGAACTGAAAACCCTGAAAGAACTGCTTCCATGAAACCTCCACAGAATCAGCATTTTTCTTATATTCCTGAAAAAGTTTTTCAATTGCGATTATATCTCCGCCGTTCAAAAATGACAGATCGTCCATATATCAGCTATTCGTGAGAGTAATTGGGTTCAAATGTAGTAAAGATTTCAGTAGTGTTCAGATTATTTCACCCTAAGGGGTTTAACCTTTCCTACAGGTTTTAAAACAGCAAAATTACGGATTTTGTTTGATAATTATTTTCTATAATCGTACATTGATTTTATATGGGAAGCTTTGGAGGGAAAAGAGCAGGTTTTTTTCTGATTAAATCGTTTCTATCCCTTATATTTGCTTTTCCAATAACCCAAGCAAATTTTATAATCCATGAAATTAGGCATTCTTAAAGAACCTCAGGATGAAAACAGAGTCGCCATGCTTCCTGAGAGTGTGGCTGCTATGGTTAGTCTCAAAGTGGATGTAATTGTTGAAAAAGAAGCCGGATTAAGGGCCTATGCATCCGATAAAGATTATGAAGAGGCCGGTGCAAGCATTGATAGCAGATCCAACGTGCTTTCTGAATCGGACCTTCTGGTGATGATTAATCCGCTGAACTCTTCGGAATTAAAGAAGCTCAGGAAGGAACAGGTCGTAATCGCGGTTTTTAATCCTTTCTTTATGATGGATCTCTTAAAGGATATGGTTTCAGCCGGACTGACCAGCTTCAGTATGGATCTTATACCCAGGTCCACCCGTGGGCAGGCGATGGATATATTGTCATCACAGGCGACGGTTTCGGGGTATAAGGCAGTGTTAACTGCAGCGCTTGAATATCCCGGCTTCCTTCCCATGTTTATGTCGGCTGCAGGAACCATCAAGCCGGCTAAAATATTGATCCTGGGTGCCGGAGTAGCGGGTCTCCAGGCTATTGCAACTGCCCGTAAGCTGGGTGCTGTGGTAGAGGTTTTTGATGTCAGGTCGGCCGTTCGGGAGGAGGTAAAGAGCCTGGGAGCTAAATTTGTAGAGGTGGAAGGAGCTACGGAAGATAAAAGTGCAGGAGGTTATGCGGTAGAGCAAACTGAAGAATTCAGACAGAAGCAGCAGCAGGCAATCCATGATCATGCGGTTAAATCGGATATTGTCATTTGTACAGCACAGATTTTTGGCCGGAAGGCTCCTGTACTACTGCAGAAGCACACTGTGGAAGCCATGAAAGCTGGATCGGTGGTAATTGATCTGGCCGCTTCTACCGGAGGGAATTGTGAAGTGACCGAAAATGGAAAAACCATCGTTCACAAGCAGGTAAAGATCGTAGGCAATTCCACCTTTCCATCCGAGATGCCAACGGATGCAAGCCGGATGTTCGGAAAGAACCTGACCAATTTTATCAAGATACTGGTCAGCGAAGAGGGAGGACTTAATCTGAATTTCGAAGATGATATCGTATCCACCACCTGCCTTACGAGGGAAGGTGAGATTGTGAATGAGAAAGTCAAAGAGTTTTCACAAAAATAAAACAGAAATACAATGCAGACTGTACTAGAATTTTTCTGGGAGTTTCGTCAGGAGATCTTCATTATCATTTTGTCAATTCTCCTGGGCATAGAAGTAATATCCAATGTTCCGTCTGTTTTGCACACTCCGCTTATGTCGGGTGCAAACGCAATTTCAGGTGTAATCATTATAGGGGGTATCATTTTGGTGGGTCATGCCAGTACCACTTTTGAATGGATTCTGGGAATTTTTGCACTTCTGCTCGGAACCCTCAATGTTGTCGGCGGATTTGTAGTTACTGACCGGATGCTTGAAATGTTCAGGAAAAAGAAAAAGAACAAATGATACCATACCAATCCTCCTGACTGGCAAAAGCCCATGATTTTGAAGCTATTCATGCCAGTGTAAAAAGGGGATTTGGAAAATTCAAATAAACAACGTAGAATCAAAATGATAAATACAATGATAATGTTAAGTATCCCGGAAAGCGGAAAGATTGTCCTGGAATTCAGCTATCTTCTTTCTGCCATACTTTTTGTTATTGGACTAAAACTTCAGAGTCATCCCGAAAGTGCCCGCAGGGGTAATCTCTGGGCCGCTTCAGGTATGTTGCTGGCAATGATTACCACACTGCTACTCCATAAGGAAAACGGCGAAACCATTTCTACCACCAATGCATCCATTGTGGTAGCAACGATTTTTGCCGGGGGTGTAATCGGATCTTTAATCGCAAGAAGGGTAAAGATGACGGCCATGCCTCAACTGGTCTCATTTTTTAATGCCACAGGAGGTGCAGCATCTGCCCTGGTTGCATTGATTGAATTTTCCAAAACTCCGGATCAGTCTCTGTTGGTTACCCTTCTCGGACTGGTAATCGGTAGCGTTGCATTCAGCGGATCTATGATAGCCTATGGGAAACTGGATGGAAAAGTGGGTGATATTTTTGCCCGTTTTATGACCTATCTTAATCTTTTCCTGCTGGCCGGTGTGGTTTTTCTGATTGTTTTTATTTTGACGGGAAATCCCGATCCCATGGTGAAGACCTACCTTGTGGTGTGACATACGCCACTTCTGGATAAAACTCAATCGGTGGCGTCTCCGGTGCCCTAGCCACAGCATCCGCAATTCGGAGTTGGGTGGGTTCCATTTTCAGAGCCATAATCCGACAGGAACGATTGCCATCAGCTCCCGCATGAGCTACCCCGCGTAGACGTCCCCAGATGAAGATGTCTCCGGCTGCAATCACTGTACCCCCCGGATTTAGGTCTCCCAGTATAACA
>CAZNFR010000055.1:1891-24580 GCA_964572225.1 uncultured Bacteroidaceae bacterium | reverse complement strand
GCCGGTTTTCTCATTCCAGAAAGGCGAGAAGTTTATCCCGATGTATTTTTCAGTGGTTTTTGTTTTTATCAGTGAAAAATTGCGAGAACCAGGATGCATTCTCTAATTCATTTCCCTTTAATTATATACCTTAATGTCTATCTGGGCATTCTGGAAAAAATCCCGGGAATCATACAAATTATAACGGTTTACCACATGGAAGCCTATGGTACCCGGATTGAGAAATCCTCCTGTGGCAATATTATCGGTTTCCTGCAATCTTATTTCGATACTGGCCTTATTTATATTTAGCTGCCGGGACAGGTAACCTTCAAAAATCCCGTCTGATATCCGGCTCCATGAAATCGTAAGATCAAGGTCATTGATAAATACCGTTTCTACCGGATCGCCTTCACCTGCCTGATTTAATAAGGAAAAATAATGTTTATAGGATAAAATATCATCCGGCCTAATTGTATCATACAGAACCAGAGTATCATACTGATAGACGGTATCGAAATGGTAGGTAGTATCGTACTGAAAATAGTAGATGGTATCGCTCTTAAAAATATATAAGGTGTCGACCTCACTTATGTACTCATTATCGCTCTTGGAGCAGTTCAGAAGCGTTGAGGATAAGATGGTTAAGACAATTAAGATTTTAGGGATAGTTTTCATTTCTGGTGATTATGTACTGGTAATATTTTTTGAGATCCGCTAATTTTAGATCTAATTTACATTTAATCTGGAAATAAGGGATGGATATTTCCTGAATTTGTTTAAGATGAATCAAAAAATTGAAACTAAGATTGGAATGAAGGGGAATCCTTTACTCTACAGTGTCCTCAGCTACCCTGTATTGATTCCGGAGATTATTCAGTCTTTCATGCAGGAGGAATTGAACTTCATTATATTCCTCATTCCCGTAAAGATTATTCATTTCTTTCGGATCCTTGACAAGATCATAGAGTTCCCACTCATCAATATCGAAATAGAAATGAATTAATTTGAACCTGTCTGTCCTTATTCCGTAATGACGCTTAATGCCGTGTCCGCCCGGATATTCATAATAATGGTAATAAACGGCATCTCTCCAATCACAGTTTTACCTCCCATAAGAGGAATCAGACTTTTACCCTGCATATCATCAGGTGCAGAAATGCCGGCAGCTTCCAGAATGGCTTGAGCAAAATCCAGGTTCTGAACCAGGTCGGTATTCATCCTACCCCGGATCAATTTTACCTGGCCATATTATAATGAGGGGGGGCAGAAAGACTCTTCACACCTAACCCTCTTATCGAACCAATTAAGTTCCTCAGTTTATTGCCCTTGATCGTAAGTATAAATGTTTTGTTTATAAAGATTTTTCGGATTATTCCCGGTAAGCAAGGGAATATCCATAAAATGCCAAATATTTACCTGTCTATCCACAACATCTATTGACAAGAGTGTGGGTATTAATTCTGTTTTCACCCTTTTGAAAACCTATGATCCGGAATGGGTTATTTTATACTATCCTGGAAACTGTGAATTAAGGAAAGTCAGGACTCTATCCCCCTCCATCCCCTTTAATTCCCCTTCTTCCTCCTTCCCCTTCCTTTTCTCCCAATTATTTATTATCATTGCTTCAAAGACTTGAAAGCTTGAGATTTACCCTTATCATAATCGCATTCGCCCTTGGTGTCACCTTGCAGGCCCAGATTAAAAGTGTTGGGACCCCTCAGATTAAGAATTATCCAAAGTCGGTGTATAATGCAGGGACTCAAAATTGGGGAATCACTCAGGATATTAAAGGTTTTATGTACTTTGCAAATAATGAAGGGATTCTGATGTTTGACGGTCTTACCTGGCATCTCATTGAAGTATCCAGGTCCAAACCGGTTCGATCAGTTTTTAATTCTTCAGACAACCGAATTTATATCGGCTTACTTAATGATTTCGGATACCTTGAACCTTCCGACAGCAATCTTTATGTTTTCAAAAGCTTACGACATACTCTGCCAAAATCCATAGGTGATTTCGATGAAATCTGGAAAATTTATGAATTACCCCAAGGAATGGTATTTCAGTCATACGAATATCTATTTCTGGTAAAAAAAGATGGAAAGATTGAAATTCTGGAGCCAGAAGAAAGATTTGAGTTTTCCTTTTACGCTAATGGCCGACTATTTATCCAGGAAGCCGGGAGGGGGTTATTTGAATACCGAATGGGAGTGCTCATTTACCAAAACTGGTCAGAACCCCTAAAGAACAAGGAAATTTGGGATATAGTCAATTATCGCGATAATGAGCTTTTAATATGTACAAGCGGTAGCGGTATATTCCGCTTTGACGGCTTAAATCTTACCCCATGGAATGCTCCTGTCAATAAAGTATTACAAGAATATAAGTTATACAGTGTTCAGAAACTAGGAAATGATTTCCTGGCTTTTGGAACCATTCTTAATGGTCTTATTATTACCAGTCCCGACGGGAATATCCTTCAACATATCAACCGTAATAACGGCTTGCAAAACAACACTGTACTCAGTCTTTACGCTGATAATTCTAAGAACCTCTGGGTCGGATTGGATAATGGAATTGATTATTTGGAAATCAATTCTCCATTCAGCTTTTTTACCGGTAATGACGGGCTCGGTACAGGGTATTGTGCCAGAATTTACAAGGGAAAGCTCTATCTGGGTACAAATCAGGGCCTGTTTGTGAAAAATTTGTCTGAAGATAACATGCATAACAGTGAAGATTTTAGGCTTGTCGAGAATACTACCGGACAGGTATGGTCGCTGGGAGTATTTAATGATCAGCTAATTTGTGGCCATAATTCAGGAACTTATCTAATAAATGGTGAAACTGCCGAAAAGATCAGTGATGAGGAAGGGGCATGGAAGTATATTCAATTAAGATCTAATCCAGACATACTCCTTGGAGGTCATTATACCGGACTTACTTTGCTAAAATTTGAAAACGAAAGGTTTTCTTTCCATAAAAAAATCAGCGGGTACCGTGAATCGAGCAGATTTATCCAGGAAGACAAGAATGGGGACATTTGGGTAAGCCATGGTGCCAAAGGGATATACAGAATTTTGCTTGATGAGGAACTGGATTCTGTCCGCAATTACAAACTTTACGGCCCTGGAAACGGATTGCCTTCCCAGGAACAAAATATTGTTTTCAGCTTTGGTGATGATATTCTTGCTTCAACTGTAAATGGGATTTACCGGTTTGATTTCAGCACTGAAGAGTTCAAATTGTCAGAAAAGTACAGAGATATCTTCGCAACAAAAGAAAGGTTGAAAACTTTTGAAATTGATCAGTCAGGCAACATTTGGTTCATAGCCCAGGGTGAAGCGGGTGTTTTGATACTTAATGCCGACAGCTCTTATACCCGTATCGAACGTCCGTTTAATAGCATTGTAAACAAGGGTGTTAATGAATTTGAGTTTATACACGCTCATAGTTCCCAGCAAGTGCTCATCGGAATAGACAATGGTTTTGCTCATTATACAATGGAATTCCCAAAATCTTACTCAGAAAGCTATCCTTCCTATATCATGGAGGTAAACCTACCTTACCTGGATTCCACTTTAAATTTCCCAAGCCTGAATTTTTCTGAGAATGAATTCATTTTTCCATTTGGAAAAAATTCCATTCGCTTCCACTATACCGCACCCTATTTTGAAGCCAACGATCAATTGCAATTCAGTTTTTATCTTGATGGGTATTCTGACGAATGGTCACCATGGTCTTCGATCAATTTTAAAGATTTCACAAACCTCTGGGAAGGGGAATACAGTTTTATGTTAAAAGCCAGAAATGTGTATGATGTTGAAAGTACTGTATCTACATTCAAATTTCAAATCACCCCTCCCCTACATCGCACAAGGATTGCATTGTATTTATATATTCTTATTTTGGGATTATCAGCCCTTCTTGTATTTAGACTGGTTCGTATCCGGGAAAGGAAGGCCAAGGAAAGGGACAGAATAAGGCACCGCAACGAATTACAAATGCGGGATGAACAATTCCAGCGGCAGTCCCTGATCTCGGAAAAAGAAATTATCCGGCTCAGAAATGATAAACTCAGAGCCGATATGATTTATCGCGATAAGGAACTTGCCAATCAGACTATGAACATTATTCAGAAAAATAAACTTCTGTCAAAACTTAAAGAGGAATTGAATAATATGCAAAAATCCACTGATGATGAAGGATTAAAATCCCGAATGGTGGTTTTGAAAAGACATATTGAAAAGGAGCTTGACAATGAACAGCAAAGCAAGGTTTTTAAAACCTACTTTGAGGAAGTTCATGAAAAATTCTTTGAACGGCTCAAAGAAAAACACCCGGATCTTTCCTCCCGGGAGCTGCATTTATGTGCTTATATCAGGATGAATCTGACATCCAAGGAGATAGCAGCACTTCAGAATATTACCTCCAGGGGAGTAGAGATTGGACGTTACCGCCTTAGAAAAAAACTCAAAATTAGCAGGGATACTAACCTGTCAACCTACCTCACAAATCTTTAAAAACCCCGATTGATGTGGTATTTTTTAAAGAATGCTGTATAACAGTCATCACTTATCGAAATTATTTATACTATATATCAATTAATTATAAAATTAATGATGAGTTTTTGATGTATGATTTAAATATGTATGATGAGTTTTTGTAGAGCCATTTTTCTTGACCCGAATGTTAAGTCAATGTAAATTGCCATCAAAATTACTTCTAAAACCAAACTAGATGAAAAAAATTTACCTTACATTATTTATTCTGTTTTTTTCTCTGAGTTTAATGGCCCAGGAAGTTACGATTAGCGGAACCGTAACCACCGCTGATGACGGACAACCACTTCCAGGGGCAACTGTAGTAGAAAAAGGGACATCCAACGGGACCATTACCAACCTGGAAGGTTCTTACACCCTGACGGTAGCTCCGGATGCTACAATCCTGATTTCCTTTGTGGGTCTGGAGAGCATGGAAATACCCGTCGAAGGAAGAACAGTGATCGATGCAGCCCTTGTTACCGCATCGACAGATCTTGATGAGATTGTGGTAATTGGCTACGGTGTCCAGAAAAAAAGTCTGGTTACCGGGGCCATCTCAAAAGTAGGGGCTGAAGATCTACAAAGAAACCAGGTAAGAATTGAACAAGCCTTACAAGGAAAAACAGCCGGTGTTAATATTGTTACTGAATCAGGCTCCCCCGGTGGAGGCCTTACGGTAAGAATACGGGGTACGGGTACCAACCGTAATTCCAACCCCCTGTTCATTGTAGATGGAATGAGAACCGGAGGGATAGATTATCTGAATCCGAATGACATCGAATCTGTAGAGATCTTAAAAGATGCAGCATCCGCTGCCATTTATGGTGCCGAAGGAGGGAACGGGGTCATCATGATCACTACCAAATCGGGTGACAGTGGAAGGACAAGTCTTTCCTATAGCGGATATTATGGTATTCAGGAAGCACGGAAACTAAACGAGGTATTAAACGCAAAGGAATATGCTACCTACTACCGAAGCGGACTTGAAGATGAGATCCGTGATCAGTATGAAGGGTTTGAAATTCCGCAGGCGTTGCTTGACAGGCTTCTTGATTCCTCCTACCCTTTCAATCCGGATACTCTGGGAGCGGGAACTGACTGGGTAGGTGAAATTTTTGGACCGGCTCCCATTCAGGAACATAATATATCTCTTTCAGGAGGTAATGAAAAAACTTCCATATTCCTCTCCGGATCCTATTTTAATCAGCAAGGAATCGTTGGCGGACCCAAATCGAATTACGATCGGTATACGGCCAGATTGAATGCAGATCACAAAGCTAAAGACTGGCTAACCATCTCCGGTAAACTTTCATTTACCCATCTGGAGCGCAAAACCATAGACGAAAACAATGAATTCGGAGGTGTGATCTCGAATGCAATGAATATTGACCCGCTTACTCCGGTTTATTCCGACAGAATTCCTGACAAATACATAAATCAGGTAGAAGATAAATTTGATGATATAGACAATTCTTCCCTTCGTGCCGGAGATAAAGGATACTATGGTATGTCGGAATATGTGCAGAATGAAATCCGGAATCCCGTTGCCCAGATTGATAATACGCACAATCGTTACTATCAGGACAAGTTTCTTGGTGGGATAAGCGCAACTATTGAGCCTATAGAAGGACTATCTCTTCGCACAGCTTATGATATTGATCTTGCTTATGGAAACAACAACTACTGGACACCTCAGTTCTACTATCACTCGGTACTATTCAATGAATTGAGCAGTGTAAACCAGGTTTCTGAACGTTTCTTTACCTGGCAGTGGGAAAATGTATTAACCTATAACCGGCAATTTGGCCCTCACGATCTTACCCTTCTGGCTGGTAATACCATGCGTAATTATAATTACTATTTCTTTGGAGGTCTTGGTGAAGATCTTCAGGAAGAATCCTGGGATTTTGCCGTTTTCGATGCGGTTTTAAAAGATTCCACCCGCTCGGCTGTTTCAGGAACAAGAGCGGAAGACAGGTTGCTCTCCTATTTTGGCCGGGTTCAGTATAATTACGATGGTAAATATTTATTGGGACTAACCCTTCGTTCCGATGCTTCTTCCAAACTTAGCAGTGAAAATCGCACCCAGTATTTTCCATCCGTTTCTCTGGGCTGGATTATTTCCAGTGAAGGGTTCTGGAACTTTGAGCCTGTTAATTTCATGAAACTTCGCTTTAGCTGGGGACAAAACGGATCGATTCAATCCCTGGGTAATTTCGAATATATTTCCACTATCTCCAGTAATGCCCTTTCCAGCTACTATGTGAGTGGAGGGAACCGGATTGTGGGTGCGGAACCGGATGCCATCAGTAATCCTGAATTGAAGTGGGAGACCTCCGAGCAGCTAAATATCGGACTGGATATGAGGTTCCTTCAAAACCGTCTTTCCTTTACTGCCGATTACTATAATAAAATAACCCGTGACCTTATCACCACTGCATCCATCCCGGAATATGTCGGGAACAATAAACCCCCTGCAAATGTGGGTGATATTGTCAATCGTGGAGTCGAACTCGAGCTGAGTTACCGGGGAAATGCAGGTAATCTGGGATATCAGATCGGTACCAATCTTGCCTACAACGAAAACGAATTCACTACTCTTGAATCTCCCCTTCTTGGAGCAAATCTGGGAACTTCAGGGGTAATAACCCGTTCTGACCAGGGACTACCCATCTGGTATTTTTACGGTTATGAAGCAGATGGCATTTTTGATTCAAAAGAGGAAATTGAAGCCTATGTGAATGAAGAGGGTGATCTGATCCAGCCTGCAGCAATACCCGGTGATGTCAAATTCCGGGATATAAACGGCGATGGAAGCATCAATGAAGACGATAAAACCTTTATTGGCAGCCCGCATCCCGATTGGATCTTTGGGTTAAACCTCAGCCTTGATTATAAAGGATTCGATCTTTCCGTGTTCCTGAATGGAACTATCGGAAATGAAGTATACTTTGGTTCCTACCGGAACGATATTAACGCCAACAATAAACCCTCATTTTTCTATGATAATGGCTGGACTCCCGAGGACCCTTCTAAAGAATTCCCAAGATACACAGTAAACGACAACAACAATAACTTCTCCCACAGCGATCTCTTCGTTTTTGACGGTAGTTATGTACGGTTGCAGAATGTTGAACTTGGGTATACCCTGCCTCCTTCCGTGTTGGAAAGACTAAAAATCCAGAATTTCAGAGTGTATGTTTCCGGTAAAAACCTATTTGTACTCAGTGACTACCCGGGAGCAGATCCTGAGATCGGAAATTCCACCGGAGGAAATGACAAAACGAGTATCGGAATTGACAGAGGATTATATCCAAGACCCAGGATCATTTCCTTTGGTGTAAACCTCACATTGTAATCATAAAAAATTTAGAACGATGAAATTATACAGAATCCTTATTGCAATATTGCTTGTGAGCATGAGCAGTTGTTCGGAAGACTGGCTCGAGCTAAAACCCATCGGACAAAATCTGGAATCCAATTACTACCAGACCGAAGAGCAGATTTTCCGCGGACTTATTGCCACCTATTCCATGCTTCAACCGAAATACTTCTCCGGTTGGTCATCCTACTATTTCCTTGCAAATTTTCCATCCGATGACTCCAAAGTTGTTGGAGGCGGACCTAACGACAGGCCGGAATACCATGCCATAGCTGAATTCAGGATGCTACCTACCAATACAGCCGTCCTTCAATTATGGAGGAGGGGTTTCTATGGCATATCCCGTGCAAACACGGTAATAAATAATGCCGATCCAGAGGCATCCCAAACTTCCAGAGAATATATAGCTGAGGCTAAGTTTCTGAGGGCTCACTATTATTTTGAACTGGTTCGCTTTTTCGGGGATGTACCTCTCATCCTTGAAACCCTCGGTCCCAGTGAGTACAACCAGGAAAGGGTTCCTGCCGTTGAAGTGCTTGAACAGGTTGTGAAAGATCTCAAAGAAGCCGAAACTGATCTTGCTGTTTCCCCACCGGAAAATTACAGAGTAACCCGGGGTGCCGGAAATGCAATGTTAGGTAAGGTTTATTTGTATATGGCTTCACCCTGGTACCAGCAAAAATATGACCTCGCACTTTCAGCTACAGAATATTATAACCTGGCCAAAGCCGAATTTGAAAAAGTTATCGGCTCCGGGCTCTATGATCTGGAACCGGTTTACGACAATGTATGGAGATTTGAATATGAACACGGGGTGGAATCCATTTTCGAGATTGAGTATGCAAATATCGATCGTGGAGGAGACTGGGGTAACGGACGTGTGAATGGGGGCAACATAGATGTGCAAATGTCAGGTCCCAGAGGCATTTCCACCGATACCTTAAATTCAGGGTGGGGATTCGACATGGTAACCGAAGATCTTATCGCAGCCTACGATTCTGAAGGAGATCCGGTACGGAAAAACGGAACCGCTTATGGAGGAGCCTTCCTGAATCAAATTGGCGCTTCCGGATGGGAGCAGAATGAAGGCTTTACCGGTTGGTTTAGCAAGAAAAGAGCCCCCTGGGCCCACATAACCTCACCCGATGCGGCCGAGTGGAACTATGAAACCAACGAGAGAATTATCCGCTACGCCGATGTGCTGTTAATGATGGCTGAAGCCATTATCGGGAGCGGTACCGGAGATCCGGATGTACATTTCAACAAAGTGAGACAAAGAGCCGGGTTGGATCCCATCACCGGGGTAACCCTGGCCGACATCAAAAAGGAAAGAAGACTGGAACTGGCCATGGAAGGATTCCGTTACTTCGATCTTGTGCGTTGGGGAGATGCCGCTGAAGTATTGGGTGCCAAAGGATTTGTTGCAGGTAAGCATGAAGTCTTTCCAATCCCTCAGGAAGAAATTATTAACTCCGATTATACACTAAGTCAAAACGATAATTACTAGAAAAGTCAGAATTAAATTAATCAACTAAAATTTCAGATTATGAAAAATTATGTACTTACGTTTATTTTTTTGTTAGCAATCTCTGTGGTTGCTACGGGACAAACTACCTACCTCGACTTCGAAACCCATACCAATCCTATTGGTTACGATTTCGGAGGAAACGGCCATGAATTCGGAGTGGATAACCCGAATACCACCGGTAACACTTCGGCCAAAGTCGGCCTTATTACCACAGGCCCTGAAACATGGGCAGGTATAGCCATGCCTGTCGGGGGAACGATTACCTTCTCAGATACTGATTTTGAATTTACCGTAGATATTCTTTCCGATGTGACCGGTACGGTTTTATTAAAACTCGAAAATTCAGCCAATACGGCTCAGTTCGTGGAAATATCAGCGGAATACACAACGGCTAACGCCTGGCAGACTTTAACTTTCACCTTCGCAGACAACCTCGATGCCGGACTTTACAATCAGTTGGTTTTCTTCTTCAACTTTAACACCACAGAAGCAACCACCTGGTATTTCGACAACGTGGTAGGACCCGCTGCTGTTTTTGCCAGTGATGTGACTGTGAATATGAAAATAGATGATAAACTGGGAATTGCACAGACCAGTGTCGGACTTGAAGTGGAGGGTGAAGATATCACACTTACCCAGGACGGAAATCTTTATACTGCTCAAAAGGACCTTGCTCCCTATACCATTGTTAGCGGTGGAGGTGCATATGAAGCAATCATTTCTGTTGATGGTACAAATATAGATACCACTACAATAAATGTTTCAGGTGGTGCAGCAATGATGGACTGGAACTATCTTATCCTTATAGAGGAACCTGAAGATGGAACAGCTCTGGCGATTGATGTAGCCGGAAATCCCCCAACCATTGATGGCGAAATTGATGCAATCTGGGATAACGCTAAAGCCCACCCACTGCAGCAAAGAAGCTGGTTTGGAAATCCCACTGGACTATACTCATACTTTAAAATAATGTGGGATATCGACAATGTATATATTCTTAATTATGTTGACGATGCGACTTTCTACAATACCGGAGAGGCACCATACGAGAACGACAATGTTGAACTATTCTTCGATATGAATCAGTCTGCCGGTACACCTTTTGATGCCAACGACTGGCAAATAAGAGGGGTGCGCGGACTTGACACCTACACTGGATCTGCAAATGTAACAGAAGCCTGGGGAACAAATGTTGAAAGGGCACAAACTGAACATTCAAATAATTCAGGGTACACTATGGAGTGGGCAATTCCCTGGACTTCCCTTTCCAATGCATTCCTTCCCCTGGTAGGTGTAGAGTTTAACTTCGATGTAAGTGTTGCCGATGTTGCCGATGGTTCCGGCAGGGACTATATTGTTGCCTGGAGTACCAACGCAGATATCAACTATCAGAACACAGAACTATACGGAACCATTACTTTGTCGGATAAGACGGTCGAAACTTCCGTTGATGACAGATTCGAAATACCTAAGCTGAGCATTTATCCGAATCCGGTTGCAGACCAGATGACCATTCAGGCTGAAAATCAACTCAGAACCCTTGAAGTATTCGATATTACCGGCAGACTGGTATTCTCTCAGACTGAGATCAACTCCACCCGTTTCAGTATAAATTTGGGTGAAAAGGTTGAAAAAGGTTTTGTTATGCTAAGAATTACCGATGAGAGCGGAAACTCAAGTACCCGCAAGGTTGTAGTCAGGTAGTTTTTTCATTCAGGAGGCTGCGGGTTGGGCAGCCTCCTTTTTTTTACTTATTTAAAACAAGGTAGAGATGAAGTGTAGAATGAACAGCTTGGCATTGTTCCTTGTCCTGCTCACCGGCTTAACAGCCAGGGCACAATCCTGCTACGAGCTTGTCTGGAGCGACGAATTCAACTATACAGGATTCCCTGATCCGGCTAACTGGAATTATGAAGTCGGAGGTAGCGGTTGGGGTAATAATGAATTGCAGTATTATACCCGTGAAAGGTCAAATAATGCCTATGTTGATAAGGGTTATCTTACCATCCGTGCAATCAGGGAAAATTACAATAATAGTCAGTATACCTCGGCCAGACTGATAACCTACCCTTTACAATCATGGAAATACGGAAAAATTGAAGCAAGCATCAAGCTGCCTTACGGACAGGGAATCTGGCCCGCATTTTGGATGCTGGGAAATAATATTTTCGAAGGAACTTCCTGGCCGGGCAGTGGTGAGATCGATATCATGGAAATGATCGGAGGTGGAGAAGGCAGAGATGATGTAGTTCACGGCACCATTCATTATGCCGACGCTAATGGAAATCATGCTCAGTATGGAGGATCTTACCAGCTTCCGGAAGGCATCCTGGCCGATACCTTTCATGTTTTTTCGGTTGAATGGACCGAAACCGAAATCCGATGGTATATCGACGGTATACAATACCATGTCGCCGACATGACTCCCGCCTACCTTAGTGAATTCCGGGAGAAATTCTTTCTTCTGCTAAACGTAGCTGTGGGAGGAAACTGGCCGGGAAGTCCAAATGCAGGCACTGTGTTCCCTCAGGAAATGCATGTGGATTATGTCAGAGTTTATCAAAGAAACGAAGAACCTGGTTTACAGGGTGACACCCTTGTAAGTGCCGGACAATCTGGCCTTAAGTTTAAAACCGTGGAATCCGATGATTTCCAGTATAACTGGACCGTACCTGATGATGCTTTAATCCTTGAGGGTCAGGGAACCCACGAGGTCAGCGTTGCCTGGGGTTGTGAAGCCGGAACCGTAGTTTGCACAGTTATCGGTAATTGTGGTGAATACATCCTGAGTCGAAATGTTAGTTTGGGCGAGGTTGAAATCACCGGTGAGGAGAAAGTAGAAGCCTTCTCCCCTGATAACACATACCATGTACCTGAATTTGTCAATGGAAATTATGCCTGGACATTTCCCGCCGATGCAGTGCTAAACGGAACAGCAGACAGCAATTCCGTAAATCTGACCTGGGGAAACACGGATGGATATGTCATTTCAAATATCACAACTAATTGCGGAACGCTTACCGATTCCATTCTGGTAACCTCGGTTTTGCAGCTTCCCTATCCGGATCCCCGAACCCGTCATTCCCTGCCAGGCACCATCGAAAGTGTATACTACGACACCGGTGGTGAAGGTTTTTCCTATCATGACATTGACGAAGAAAATGTAGGACCCGGTATCCGGCAGGACGAAGGAGTAGATACCGAGTTGAATGATGGCGGTGGTACAGTTGGGTGGATTCGAAATGGAGAATGGATCGAATATTCAATAGACGTTCAAACCGAAGGATTATACAGGGCTGAACTCAGGGTGGCCTCCCAGGCAGGAGGGGGAAATATGCAGATCCTGGTAAACGGTGAAGACCGGTCTGGGAATATATCCATTCCCTCAACATTTTCGTGGACCGCTTTCACTACCATTATAGAGGAGGATATTCAATTCTATGAGACCGACAGCCTGATACGGTTGGTATTTAATGTGGGTGAATTTAACCTGGGAAGGATGACCTTTGTTACCAAAGGCACCAATGTGGATAGTTCTAAACCTAATGGGATAACACTTTACCCTAATCCTGTTTCCGATCATATTCGGTTGAATAAGCAGGCCAATAGTTATCACTATTTTATTAGCGATGTAAGCGGTAAAATTTACCAATCAGGTACCGTGGATCCGGATCAGGCAATCCAGGTCCGGACCTTGCCTCCAGGAGTTTATTTTATAAAATTTAAAAATGCGGAAGAGAAAATAAATCTCAAATTTATCAAAAATTAGGTAAGTGGTTAATTTATAAAATGTTGAGCCTTCATCAACCCTGAAAGGCCTCAAAAAAATAAATGGCTATGAACAAGTCATATGTAATACGTATTGCCCTTATCGTTGCCCTGGGGGGATTCCTGATGGGATTTGATGCCTCGGTAATCTCAGGTGTGGTCCGATTCATTGAAGGGGATTTCAGCCTCTCAAAAATACAGCTCGGATGGGCAGTGGCCTGTCTCACCCTTACCGCTACGGCTACCATGTTTATAGCCGGACCTGTAAGCGATCGGATTGGAAGAAAAAAGGTTCTCGGCTATGCAGCCTTGTTCTATGCCGTGTCGGCCATTACCTCGGCAACAGCCAACGAATTCTGGTTTTTTATCGTCGCCCGGATGCTCGGGGGAATCGGCGTGGGAGCCTCCCTAATAATTGCCCCCATGTACATTGCCGAGATCGCTCCCCCGGGGATAAGAGGAAGACTGGTATCGTTTAATCAGTTGAACATCGTGCTCGGAATCTCCGTGGCATTCTTTTCAAACTATCTTATCCTCAAACTAAGCGGTTCAGGAAATTCATGGGTTTCATCAATAAGCCTGGATGAACAACCCTGGAGATACATGCTGGGTGTGGAAGCCATTCCTGCCATTCTTTACTTCGCTCTTTTATATCTGGTTCCGAGGAGTCCACGCTGGCTGATCATGAACCAGAAAGAGGATGAAGGACTAAAGGTAATCCGGAAGTCAGCCGGGGAGGCAAATGCCGAAACGGAATTCAGGGCCATCAAAGAAAGTCTAAACAAAGATTTAAATAAAAGTAAGGTAAGGCTCCGGGAACTTTTCAAACCATCCCTGAAGCTGGTGATGATCATAGGGGTCGTGATTGCCATCACTCAGCAAATTACCGGAATTAATGCGGTATTCTTTTATGCACCGATGATCTTTGAACAATCCGGGGTGGGTGTGGATGCAGCATTCGCCCAGGCCATAATTGTGGGACTTACCAATCTTGTCTTTACCCTGGTTGCCATTTGGCTTATTGACAGGGCAGGAAGGAAACCCTTGTTGATGGCAGGGATCTCAGGAATCGCCGTATCCATGGCCTTGATCGGATTTACGTTCGGGTCGGCCACTTATAGCCTGGAAGAAGATAAGATTCGTGAACTGCAGCATGGCTTTAACCAGGAAAAGCTATTTCAAATGAAGGATAAAAGCTTTCAGAGCGATCTCGAATTTAGAGAATTTATAAGTACGCATTTTGAAGGCGGATTGACCGACGATCAGGAGCGACAGCTCCTCACCTCTGCCATAAATATTAACCAACCCCTTGTTCTTATTGGAATTATCGCGTTTGTGGCATCCTTTGCCTGCTCACTGGGGCCGGTTATGTGGGTTCTCTTTTCAGAATTATTTCCAAACCGATACAGGGCATTGGCAATTTCCTTTGCAGGCACCATCAATTCCGCCTTTAGTTTTCTGGTTCAACTGGTTTTTCCATGGGAACTGGAGAACCTTGGCAACTCGGCCACCTTTTTCATTTATGGCGGTTTCGCCATAACAGGATTGATATTCCTGAAAATTTACCTTCCGGAAACCAAAGGAAAAACCTTGGAAGAACTGGAACAAATCTTAGTAAAAGAAAAATCATGAATCCAATCATTGCTATCATACTTTCGGCTATGCTTCTTACCACGGGATGTAATACAAAAAATCCGGTTAAGAAAGACCCATCAGAGAACGGACCCAAAAAAGTAGAATTAATTAAAGAAGGGGAAAAGTATCGTCTTATGCTGGATGGAGAACCCTATACCATTTTGGGGGCAGGTACAGAGCTGAATAAAATACCCGAACTGGCGGATGCCAGGGCCAATTCATGCCGTTCCTGGAGCACCGTAATGGATAACCACACAGCTAAAGAATTTCTGGATCTGGCTCACCAGCACGGTCTTACCGTAACCATGGGACTGGATGTGAAAAAAGAACGAAATGGCTTCGATTACAACGATACCGCAGCTGTACGTAAACAACTCGACTATATGAAGTCAGAAGTACTCAAGTATAAGGATCACCCGGCTCTCATCTTATGGGGAATTGGAAATGAATTGAACCTGAACTATTCCAATTATAAAGTCTGGGATGCCGTTAATGATATCGCAAAAATGATCAATGAAGTGGATCCTAATCACCTGACTACTACTATGCTGGCCGGGATAAAAAAAGAAGATGTGGAGCAGATTGAAAAAAGGGCGCCGGATCTGGATTTTCTTAGTATTCAAATGTACGGTGATCTGCCCAATCTACAGCAAAGAATAAAAGAGAGTGGATACACAGGACCCTATGTAGTATCCGAATGGGGAGCCACCGGTCATTGGGAGGTGGCAAGAACCAGTTGGGATGTACCTATTGAGCAAACCAGCCGGGAGAAAGCAGAATCCTATATCCACCGCTTTAAGGTTGCCATAAAAGCTGATTCCCTTCATTGCCTGGGTTCGTATGTTTTCTTCTGGGGACAGAAACAGGAGCGCACACCAACATGGTATGGACTGTTTACAGAAGATGGGAGTCATACCGAAACCATCGATGCCATGTATTATATCTGGAACGGTGAATGGCCTGAAAACCGGGCTCCACGTCTCGATTCCCTGAGACTGAACGGACTTTCCGCTTTTGATAACATAAAACTGAATGCTTCTCAAACCTATTCGGCCGAAGTCTTTGTCCACAATTTCGAGAACGACAGCTTGAAGTTTAGTTGGGAGATTATGCACGAAAGTACCGACCTCGGAGTAGGCGGAGATTTGGAAAGCCGGCCCGAGAGCATGTACGGATTGATCCAAAATCCATCCATGGGGAAAATTACCCTGGAAGCCCCTTCAAAAAAAGGAGCTTACCGTCTTTTTGTGTACGTGAGAGACAAACAACACAAAGTAGCCACTGCGAACCTTCCCTTTTATGTAAACTAGCGGGAAATGGATATTTTCAAAACCGATTCTTATGCAAAAATCCTCCAACTTTACCGGCAAACCCCTTCACCCGGAAAATAACAGAAAGGTGGAGGGTAGGTTCCTTGAAATCAAAGGTGAGAAATATTACAGCATCCATAACTACGATGGCATGGATGATTTCTTTGTCAGCGTAGTAAGCCCCTCGGATCAGTGGATGTATATCTCCAGCAATGGCTCTCTGACCGCCGGAAGAAAGAACAGGGATAATGCACTGTTCCCCTATTACACAGACGATAAAATTCATGACTATCATGGCATTACCGGGAGCAGAACCTATATAATTGCTGAAAAAAATGCTCAGGAATTCCTTTGGGAACCCTTTCAAAAACGGGATCAGAACCTTTACCATACCGAAAAAATAATCTATAAGAATCTCACAGGAAATAAGATACGGTTCCAGGAGATCAACCACGATCTCGGTCTCGAATTTCATTATGAATGGAGTAACAGCGACCGGTATGGCTTTGTAAAAAGTTCAGGCATTCGTAATCTTGAAACCGAATCCCTGAAAATCAGGATGCTGGATGGTATCGGTAATATCCTGCCCCCAGGCGCAAGCTATGCCTTTCAGAATGAATTCAGCAATCTTCTGGATGCCTATAAGAAGAGTGAACTTCTGGAAGAAAGCAGGATCGGACTCTTTACCCTGAGTTCCGTGCCTGTTGACCGTCCCGAGCCCAGCGAAGCTCTGCTTGCAAATACCGTCCTTTATTTAGGGGCAGGCGAACCCGTTGTATTGCTATCTGAAAAACAATTGAATAAATTTTTGAAGGGCAAAAAACCGGAAACCGAATTCGATATCCGCGCTTCCCGTGGATTTTACTCGATCTACCGGGAATTGAACCTGCCTGCTGAGAAAGAAGAGGAGTGGATGCTGGTGGCAGATGTCAACCTTGATGCAGCGAGCGTCTGGAATCTTCACAAACAGATCCTGGAAGAACCTGAGCTGATTGAAAATATTCAGAATGATATTGAGCAGAATGCGGAAAGACTGAAAAAAATAATTTCATCCTCCGATGGATTGCAATTAACCGATTGCACCATATGCACTTCCAGGCATTCCTCCAACACCCTTTATAATGCGATGAGGGGAGGTATTTTCTTTGAAAATTATGATGTAGATGCCCGGGATCTCAAAAATTACCTTCGTCAGATTAATCCCTCCATCGCAAATCAGTTTGAAAAACCCCTTTTGGAGCTGCCGGGAAAACTAACACGTACAAAGCTTTTCAATTGGGCCGAAAAAATCAATAATCCCGACCTTTCCAGAATTATTTACGAATACCTTCCCCTGGGATTCAGTCGTCGGCACGGGGATCCCAGCCGCCCCTGGAACAATTTTTCCCTTCCGGGTAAAAACGAAAACGGTTCTCCTAATTACCACTATGAAGGAAACTGGAGAGATATTTTTCAGAATTGGGAAGCCCTGGCATGGTCGTTCCCCGGCTATACCGAAAGTATGATAACCCGGTTTCTGAATGCTTCCACGGCCGACGGTTATAATCCTTACCGGATCACCCGGGAAGGAATTGACTGGGAAAGTCCCGATCCCGATAGTCCATGGGCATTCATAGGGTACTGGGGTGATCATCAGATCATCTATTTGCTGAAATTGCTTGAATTGCAAGAACATGTAAATCCAGGGAAACTTTCCGGACTTTTAAAAAAAGAGTTCTTCGTCTATACGAATGTTCCTTACCGGATCCGAACTTATGACGATATTCTCTATGATCCACACAATACCATCCTGTTTGACTCAGAACTCAGCGATCTTCTTAAAAAAAATATGAAAAGCCAGGGGGCCGATGCCGTTCTGCTGCGAAAGAGTCAAAGCGAAGATATACACAGGGTTTCCATGATGGAAAAAATTTTGGTCACTCTTCTTGCCAAACTTTCCAATTTTATTCCCGATGCCGGCATTTGGCTGAATACCCAACGACCGGAATGGAATGATGCCAATAATGCTCTGGTCGGAAAGGGAAGCTCCATGGTAACCGTATATTACCTGAGACGTTTTGTACATTTCTGGCTTAAGGTCCTGCAAAAAACACCCAAGTCCGACTTCCCCATTTCTGAAGAAGTTTGCAGCCTTCTTAACGACATCAAAAACATATTTCAAGCTACAGAAAAAGACCTGGATAAAGGTTTCTCCCCGGGAATCAGAAAGCAATTTACCGATGGAATGGGTAAGGCTCATGAGAAATACCGCAACCGGATCTATTCTTCATCCTTCAGTGGTGCCCTCAAACTGGTCAATGGCCAGGATCTTCTCGATTTTCTTACTCTTACCCAAAAGTTTATCGAATCGACCATACGGAGGAATCAGCGTAAAGACGGTCTATTCCATTCCTATAATCTGGTAAGCTTCAAAGAGAAGGAAATCCACATCCGCCATCTTTATGAAATGCTGGAGGGGCAGGTGGCAGTGCTGAGCAGCGGGGTTCTGAATCCGCAGGAAAGTCTTCAACTTCTTGATGCACTCAAGGAAAGTCAAATGTACAGGGAAGATCAGTATAGCTACATGTTATATCCTGACAGAGAGCTGCCGCGCTTCCTGGAAAAAGGATTAGTGGATGAAAAAAAGATTTCAGAATCAGGCATTCAGGACTTCCTCCTCCGAAATGAAGAGGCAAAGCTATTCAGGAAAGGTGAAAAGGGACTCTATTTTCATCCCTCCTTCAGAAATGCAGGAGTACTGAGATCCAGGCTTGATCATATTATGAAGAAATACCCCGGTAAAATAACTGAAGAGGAAAAAAACAACATTCTGGAACTGTACGAAAACACCTTTGATCATGCTTCTTTCACGGGCCGTTCAGGAACCTTTTTTGGATATGAGGGCTTGGGTTCCATATACTGGCATATGGTCTCCAAGCTTTTACTGGCTGTTCAGGAATGCTTGTTCGAAGCAGTGGAAACAGGATCCAGCCCAGAAATAACCGGCAGACTAACCGATCATTATTATGAAATTAAAGCCGGTATCGGCCTGAATAAATCTCCCGGCTTATATGGAGCCTTTCCTTTTGATGCCTATTCCCATACTCCGGGCGGATCCGGAGTGAAGCAACCCGGACTCACCGGGCAGGTAAAGGAAGATATCATCTCCCGCTTTGGGGAGCTGGGTCTGAGATTAAAGGAAGGTAGGATCCATTTTGATCCTTCCATTCTTAACAAGAAAGAATTTTTGAAAGAACCGGCTGTGTTCCATTATTATTCTTTAGAAGGAAAAGCGGCGGAGATTTCCCTGAATAAGAACATGCTTGCTTTTACCTTCGGCCAGGTTCCGGTTGTCTATTCCGCAGCTAAGAAAGAGGAGATTCTTGTGAGACTAAAAAACGGGGAAACAGAAACTGCAACAGACAGAAGCTTACCCCGAAGCGTAAGTGAAATGATCTTTCAACGGAATTCTGAACTTGAAAAGATCGAAGTTACGTTTGATCTGCTATAGCGAAATCCAGAAATAATTTGGAGTAAAAATTATAAGCAATGGCAACAAAAGGACATAAATTATCGCTCAAGGAAAAATTAGGTTATGGGGTTGGCGATACCGCGTCCCACTTTGTGTGGGACATGGTCGGTTTCTGGATTCTGATTTTTTATACCGATACTTTTGGAATCCCGGCCGCTGCAGCAGGAACCATCATGCTGATAGCCAGAGTCTGGGACATGATCAGCGACCCGGTCATGGGAATTATCGCCGACCGCACCCAAACACGCTGGGGTAAATTCCGTCCTTACATACTCTGGATGGCTCTCCCCTATAGCATTCTTGCAGTACTGACATTTACTACCCCAGATTTTGGAGAAACCGGCAAGATCGTTTATGCAGGAATCACCTATTTCCTGCTGATGACCGTATTCACCGCGATTAACCTACCCTATTCATCGCTGGGGGCAGTTATGACATCCGACTCACTGGAAAGAGCCGGACTTAATTCCTACCGTTTCGTTTTCGCTTTCGCAGGTCAACTGATTGTTTCGGGTACCGCATTAACCCTGGCCCTTTTCTTTGGAAAAGGCGACACTGCCAGAGGATATCAGATTACCCTTATCCTTTTCGCCATTATCAGTTTTATCCTTTTCATGATAACCTTCAGCTCTACCAGAGAAAGGGTAAGCCCACCGAAGGAACAACAGAACTCCCTTAAAAAAGATTTCGGAAACCTTCTTCGAAACAGACCCTGGGTGATCCTGTTCTTTGTCGGAATCATTTCCTTCGTGATGTTTGCCATGCAAAACCTCTCCGTAGCCTACTATTTCAAGTATTACATTGGCAGGGAAGAAAGTGTTCAATTATTCAATATAACCGGTACTATAGCCCTCATCGCAACCATTCCTTTCTCCAAATACCTGGCTGGAAAATTCGGCAAAAGAAATGTTTTTATCACCAGCTCGCTGCTATCCGGATTATTTTTCATTCTTATTTATTTCCCCTCCACGGAAAATATTGCGCTGATCTATACCTTTAATATTCTTGCCAAAATCGCCTATGCCCCTGCCGTACCTCTGCTATGGACCATGCTTGCAGATACGGCTGACTATTCGGAATGGAAACACGGAAGAAGATCGACCGGACTGGTTTTCTCGGCAGCTACCTTTGCACAAAAAGCAGGTTGGGGCATAGGTGGAGCATTGGCCGGATGGCTGCTGGCTGTGTATAATTTTGTTCCCAATGAAATTCAAACGGAAAACACCATTACCGGGATCAAAATGATGATCTCAGTATTTCCGGGAATATTGTACATGTCATGCGCTATCCTCCTTTTCTTCTATACCATCGATCAAAAAACCTGTGACAGAATGGAAAAAGAGCTTGCCGAGAGAAGGGAAGGATAAAAAAAACGCCGGCAATTAACCGGCGTTCTCAAGTAGGAATACTTTTCTAGAAAAATGTTACTTTGCCGGTGGCCACATCATACATGGCTCCAACTACAGATATTTCTCCTTTTTCAATCATTCCGGCAAGAACCTCACTGTCGCTCTTAATTTTTTCAATGGTCAGTTCCACATTTTTGTCTGCTACAGCCTGAACAAACTCATTGTTGGAAGAACTTCTTTCTCCCTTTCCACTTATTGCGTTAATCGCAGGCTCAATGTTATCAAGCATGGAAGTGAGATTACCCAACTGAACATCATCTACTGCTCCTTTAACTGCGCCACAGGCAGTGTGTCCCATCACCACAATCGTTTTTGCACCTGCTGCCGCAGCAGCAAATTCAAGACTGCCCAGGATGTCGGTGTTAACAAAATTTCCAGCAATACGTGCATTAAAGATATCCCCAACTCCCTGATCAAAAACGATCTCTGTGGGAATCCTCGAATCAATGCAACTTACAACCGCTGCAAAAGGATACTGTCCAGTGCTGGTCTTCTGTACCTGTGAAATGTAGTCCCTGTTGATCATCTCCTTATTTACAAAACGGGCATTCCCTTCTTTTAAAATCTGAACCGCCTCTGCAGGAGACATGGCAGCCTGACTTTCGCTGTCCTGAGTCACATAATCATCAAGAACTTCTGTCGTACCATAATCTTCTGTTCCTGAGCTACTTTCCATATTGCAGGAAGCAAAAAACACCAACCCCAAAACAAGGGTGAGAGATAGAAAACGGGTAAACATTCCTGTATTGGAACTGATTACCTTTCCTGAAAACAAATTCATCTTTTTCATAGGTTCTGAATCTTCTTTAGTTAAACTTATATAGCATTAAAATTTATCAACAAACAAATACCAAATAAAAATGTTTGCTTTACTTACATTTAATGTTATATATACCATTTATCTAAAGAGTATAGCCATATACAGAATTGAAATTGCCAGTTCGAAGTTATTTTGTGACACAAAAAAAGCCGGGAACAAAGTCCCGGCTTATTTCTATGCTTATTGGTTACAATTTATCTTTTAAGCACGAGTCTTTCGGTGGAATTGTTTCCTTCTGAAGAAAATCTGATAAAGTATACTCCATTATCGAAATTGCTGAGATCAATTTCTCTGGTAGTGTTCAGAATTTCCATAGAAGTTATGACCCGTCCGTCCATTCGGATTATCTGAATTTCACCTCCGGTAAATCTTTCAGTATTAGTTAACTCAAGAGTTACCATATCGGTTGCAGGGTTAGGATAGATCCTGAACATATTCTCCACAGAATTATTGAAAATTCCGGTAGGTATGGTCAGAACTGCATCAATCACATGCACCACGCCGTTATCAGCTTCAATATTAGCTACGGTAACCTGGGCATCGTTGATGAATACATCGGAACCTTCGATGGTCACGGTTACATCCTTACCCTGAAGGGTAGTGATCATTTGTCCGTTGCTCAGATCGGTGGAAAGCGCCTTGGCTCCAACCACATGGTAAAGAAGGATCTGGGCAAGGTCTCCGGTCGGATCAGCCAACAGGTCGTTCAGCACTCCTGCCGGAAGAGCAGCAAATGCATCGTCGGTCGGAGCAAATACGGTGAAAGGTCCTTCGGCGGAAAGATCATCGGCCAGTTCGGC
>CAZNFR010000055.1:0-1791 GCA_964572225.1 uncultured Bacteroidaceae bacterium | reverse complement strand
TCGGAGCAAATACGGTGAAAGGTCCTTCGGCGGAAAGATCATCGGCCAGTTCGGCAGCAATGACCGCTGCTTCCAGGGTCTCGTGATCCGGGCTGTTGACAATAATATCAACTACGGTAGTAGTTGGTATGCTGAGGACTCCATTGATTTTATGCATCTTACCATTGTCCACGAATTTGTTCGCGGAAATGATCTGAGCATCGTTGATGAAAAAATTTCCGCCATCAACCGTAACCTCAATGGATTTACCCGTAAGCAAAGTCTCAATTTCCTGTCCGTCACTAAACTGGGTAGTAGTAAGATCGGCACCCAGAACATGATATAACAAGAGATCTTTCAATGCTCCTTCCGGGTCAGCCAGCAGAGCATCTAAAACTCCGGCAGGAAGTGCATTAAAAGCAGCATCGGTAGGAGTAAAAATGGTAAATGGACCAGATCCTTTAAGAACATCGTCCAGTCCGGCAGCTATCAGGGCTGTTTCAAGTATGGATAGTTCGGGATCTGCTGCCACATCGGCAAATACAGTGTGCGCCTGCACATTCAGGGTGACAGCCCCAAACAAAAATACGAAAACCGTTGCTTGTTTTACCAGTCTTCGTATTTTCGATACGAGTGTAAAGGTTTTAATTTTCATAATTTCAAATTTTGATTATAATTGATAACGTCCTTTAGTCGTTTTTGTTTAACTTATAAAATTTTTGAATAAACATAAAATGGAGATCCAGACTTAAACCAAGAGAAATTATAAATAATATTGAAAGATAATTATTATATATAATATTGATAATAAGTATTTTAAAAATTATATGGAAATACCTCTTTGAAGATAAGATGAAAATAAGCGTTTAATGATGTTAAATATTTCTTAAACAGAAATAAATTAACTTCCAATCATTAATAGAATATCCTTTTGCGGGTAAAAAGAATTGGTACCCTGAACATTATGAAAAAAAACACATAGGATAGGGAAATAATCAGACATTCTTCATTTTCGCCCAGTTATCCCTCAATGAAACTGTCCTGTTGAATATTGGTTTGTCCGGGGATGATAATGGATCTATACTAAAGTAGCCAATCCGCTGAAACTGAAGATGATCCAGCGGTTCCTTTTCTTTCAGGGAGGGTTCTACATAGCAATTTTCCAGGATGGTAAGCGATTCTGGATTTAAAAACTCCCGAAAATCCTGCTCTTTATGTCCATTGGGATCAGGATCATTAAACAGGCGGTCATAAAGTCTCACTTCCGCTTTCAAGGCATGTTTTACAGAAACCCAGTGAATGGTTGATTTCACTTTACGGTTTGCATTATCTCCCCCCGATCTTGTTTCCGGATCGTAGGTGCAGAGAATTTCGGTAATATTTCCCATAGAATCCTTAACGACTTCCTCACACTTAATAATATAGGCTGATTTGAGTCTGACCTCTCTGCCTGGGGCGAGTCTGAAAAACTTCTTTGGGGGATTTTCCATAAAATCGTCTCTCTCAATGTAGATTTCCCTGGAAAAGGGGATCATTCTGTTTCCCATGGAATCATCTTCGGGATTATTGATGATTTCGAGTTCTTCTTCCTTATTTTCCGGGTAATTGGTAATGACCAGTTTAACAGGATCCAGGACCGCCATTACCCTGGGTGCTTTTTTGTTTAGATCTTCTCTTACACTATGTTCAAGTAATCCAACATCGATTACTCCATCAACCTTGGTCACACCGGCTTTTATTACAAAATTTTTCAGGGATTCTGGTGTGTAACCTCTTCTTCTCAAACCGGATATGGTAGGCATTCGGGGATCA
>CAZNFR010000054.1:0-24867 GCA_964572225.1 uncultured Bacteroidaceae bacterium | reverse complement strand
TAGAGTGCTACCTTGACAGGGTAGAAGTCGCAGGTTCGAATCCCGCATTGCCCACTATCTCTCTTCATCCATGTTATTGAAAAATTGGGATCCCTACATCCCCACATCCCCATATCCCCTGTAACTTTTCCCTACCCCTCCCCGTCACACTCACAGAGAACCAAAATAACGCGAAGTCTATAATTTAATTTAGTTGGAAAATGAAAAGAATGTTTACCACATTAATGACTATTTTGCTTGTGGCTGGATTAATGGCCCAGCAGGTTACCAAAGCAGGCAATAAAGTTACCGTGATAGAAGAGGAACAAAAAACCACCGTCAAAGTAGGAGATGAAGAATTCATTTATGTTGAGGAAGGCGGGGATACAACCAAAATCAGGATCGGTAAAAAAGGAGTGACCATCATTGAAAGTGAGGATGGTTCTACTTCCGTTGAATGGGATGATATTGAGGATATGGATTTGGAAGGGGATGATTACTTCGGTAATGAAGATGGAAACCATAAGCGAAAACTTAAGTTTAAGCCTCATTGGGCCGGATTTGAATTAGGGCTGAACAATTATGTGAACAGCGATTTCAAGATGGAACTGGCCCCGGAAAATTCTTTTATGAAACTCAACACCGAAAAATCCTGGGGAGTGAACCTGAACCTTCTTGAGTACGGACTCCCATTGGGAACCGATAAGGTCGGACTGGTAACCGGATTAGGATTTGAATGGAACAATTACTTTTTCGATGGAGGAAACGTGATTAAAAAAGGGGAAGACGGAACCATTATTGAATACAAGATCCCGGATGAAGATGCAAGCATACGGAGGGCAAAGCTGCGGACTACCTATCTAAATGCTCCTCTGCTTCTTGAATTTCAGATCCCTGCAGGCGGTCATAGAATATTTATTTCCGGGGGTGTGATCGGTGCAGTTAAACTGGGTTCAAAAACCAAAACTGTGTATTCCGTTGGCGGTGGAAAACAAAAAGATAAAGAAAAAAATGATTTCTACCTTTCCCCATTGCGCTATGGATTTACCGCAAGGGTGGGGTACCGCGCTGTAAAGCTTTTCGCAACCTACTACCCCACTTCTCTTTTCGAAAGCGGAAGAGGGCCTGAACTATATCCTTTCTCCGTGGGACTTACACTGATTTCCTTCTAAGGTCTGATTTTTCTCAATATAATGAAAACACCCTGTATCCTTTCGATGCGGGGTGTTTTTCTATAAATGCATACTCGCAGGCAAAGGCACATGGAATAGGAGGTAAATCCGTTAACCGGATCAGGAAAGTGCCTGAACCATATCTTCAATCAGGTCATCTGCTTCTTCGATTCCAACAGAGAGCCTTAACATGGTATCCCTCAGGCCCATGGCGATTTTCTCTTCATGACTGTATTCTGCGTAGATGGTCGTCCAGGGATGAATGACGAGGGTCTTGTTATCGTTCAGATTTGTGGCCCTGCGAATCACCTTGAGCCTGTCCATAAAATCAAAACATTCCTTTCCCGATTCCAGGTCAAAGGTCATAACTGTTCCCGGGATTCCCCTGAATTGTTGTGCCGTGAGTTCGTAAAACGAATTATCCTTCAACCCGGGATAATTCACTTCCCTGATTCCCGGATGCTCCTTCAGGAAGGTCGCAATCTCAAGGCAGTTCCTGTAACATCGCTCAACCCTCAAATCCATTATATCAAGACCCATACTCTGATACCAGGCGGCTTGGGGAGACAGAGTAGGGCCCAGAGTTCGGAAAATCTCTTTCCTTTGACGGGCGATAAAGGCATTTTCACCGTATTTTTCATAATAGGACCGCATGGCAGGATTAAGGTCCCAATCAAAATTACCATGGTCGATTACCACACCGCCCACCGAGGTTGCGCCACCGGAGATAAATTTGGTGGCCGACATCACTTCAAGATTTACCCCAAAATCTTTTCCGGAAAATATATTCATGGGCGTAACAGTAGAATCGGTTACCAGTACGATATTCCGTTTTCTTGTTATCTCCGAAATAGCCTCAATATCGGCTATCTCGAGTTGTGGATTGGTAACCGTTTCGAAAAATACCACTCTTGTTTTATCATCAATGGCATTTTCAAGTGATGCCAGGTCGAGCATATTCACAAACCTGCAACGAATTCCCAGCCTTCCCAGAGTATTTTCCAGTAATCCATGAGTGTGTGCGAATAAGCGTGGCGAACTGACGATGTTCTCCCCTGGATTCACCAGGGATAGAAAGACGGAAGTAATGGCTGCCATGCCTGATGCCATGGCGACCACTCCATGCGCCCCGGTAATATTCCTTATTTTGGCTTCCAGATACTCGACAGTGGGATTGGTAACCCGTGAGTATGTATGTGCTTTTCTGCGATCATTGAAAGCGTCTTCGATGCTGCCGGAACTTTCAAAATCAAACGCAACGCTGTCGTATACCGGAAAGTTCAAGGCATTATGGACATCCGGACTGGGGAATGGGGTGTGCAGGGATCGGGTGGTATATCCTTTTTTGGGAGGTTTCATCTTGCAATAATTCAATTTCTATAAAAAGTTTGGGCTACTGAAAAAACTCTTTGAGTCCGCCGAAATAATAATTGTCCCAACCGTTTTTCATATCCTCGAAGGCCTCATCAGGGATATTGATATGGGTCAGCTCAATCTGGGTAAGGAGCTTGTCTTCATGAAGCAGCAGGGTAACGATGGATTCCTTTTCCTGTTCCCCGAAAAACCACTCCTGAACAATCTTGCGGTTGGGTACGAACTCCACATTAATCCCGGAAATATCCCCGTTAAACAAGGAGAATTCGGTTCCGGGCTTTTCTTCCATTCGGGCCGGTTGGCCTGTCCATAAAGATATGGCAAAGGGTTTGACCAAAGCATTATAGACTTCTTCGGGTGTGGCCTTGATCCGGTATTTCTTATGATAGGTTTTCATGTCTGTAAGGATTATCACTTTTAGTCATTTTTGAAGCATCCTGAATCTAATTCCGGGGAATTTATGTAAAACTATGAAAGTTTTGTGAATTGCTGAAAAACAAGATACTTACCTAAGAAAATTTTCAATCTGTCTTCTTATCATTAACGTTGTTCGCTTTGAACGACATGAAAAACAAAACCGCCGTGATCAACCCAAGCACGATTACTGCATTGTTATAGTTCCCGGTATATTTTTCGGAAAGGCTGAATATATGCGGGCCCAGGGCACTTCCGATGACTGTGCAGCTGAGCACAAACCCCGATATACTTCCCAAATTTTTCAAACCAAAAAAGCGAGGCCAGGTAACTGCCATCAAAAGTGCAAATATCCCGTTGATGATCCCGTTGCCCGCAATAAGTATAGGCATCCCAACCGGTCTGTCAAGAATGAGTATTCCATACATGGAGACCAGGATTCCGAAATATCCCAGAATTAGAAAGTACTTTAACCGGATGTAGTCCGACAGCCAATTGGATAAAAAACTGATCACCACCGCAATTACAGAGGCGGGAAGAAATACGGAAACCGCCGTCTCTTTATCGTAGCCCACCTTGGCAAATATGGATTCAACATGAAAGGTAAATGCCGTTGCATACAGAGCAAACATAGTTAATACCATGTTAAACAACCAGAATGAATAGGTACGGATGGCCTCCTTGAGTGTGTAATCTCTCTCAGGGGTTGATTTAAAACGGGTATTCCTTGATTTGAGCTTTTTCCCGTCGGGAATGAGACCCGCATCCTCAGGATTATCCCTGAAAAGTGCAAATGCAAACAATACAAAGGCAATTCCGGCTATCAAAGCCAGGATTTCCCAGGCTCCTTTCCAACTCCAACGGTCGATGAGGTCCTGTAAAAGGCGGGGTGAATAAGAAAAACCAAAGGCTACGAAAATACTCATGATCCCATTGGCAAATCCACGTCGCTTATCAAACCATTTCATCACCATATTGCGGGAAGTCATGGTCATTACACCCTGACCGAAAAAGCGGATCCCAAAAAAGCCTATGGTCATGATAATCAGCATAATGTTACCCGGACTCGCGCCTGGAAAAACTCTCCCTGCGAAAAGTGCGATCTGATCTACCCGTGTAAGGTAAAATAACATAATGCCAAGGAAGATCCCGGAACCCATCGCAATGATCCTTGCCCCGGCCCTGTCATAGAGAATACCGGCATAAGTAATGATGAACCCACTGATAAGTGTGCCCATAAGATAGGCCAGACTCAGGTCGACCCTTTCCATGTTCAGATCTTCGATGAGATGATTGGTAAAAACCGAAACTCCCATGGTCTGACCCGGTATACTCATCAGGGTCCCGGTCATCCCTGCAAACAGGATTACCCATCCGTAAAAGAAAGGAATTCTGTCAGGCCTGAAAGGAAATTTAGCTGGGATCTTTATCATAGACGCAACTCCTTCGCAAATTTTTGCATCAAAAGTATGAATAATAATTTTCCCTAATCCCGAACTTAACTTGAAATTAAGTTCGAATCGCGGTAACTTGTAAAATCCTAATTCAGTCGCCATGAAAAAATGCCTGCTCATCTTTGTTTTTGCCCTTGGTTTCCTCAAACTTACAGCCCAAAGTAATTTTGACCCCGAAGCTTTTATGCAATACCGGGAACAGATCAAGGGTATGTCAGCCGGTGAACTGCTTCAAAAATATAAGGCTGAAGAGGACTATTACTCTTACAGAACAAACCCCACCCCTCTTAATTCCTTTCAGTATCTGGATAGTATTGAGATGAAATTCGGACTGAGCGACCACGAGAAATCCATGTTACAACATAATCATTTCATGGTGACGGAGAGAATGGCACAAATGTCCTTCACCGATGCATTAGTCCGGGTTTACAGTTCTGACCTTCCCCTGTTTTTTAGCAGCGACATTGTGCTGCATGCACTCCATGCATCTTACGATGAAATGCTGAAAACCATGGAAATACAGATGTTGGAACCCAACCTGAAACTCCTCCTCGAAGGAATGCTGGATGAAATTCCAGACCTGTTCGCCTCCTGGTCTGCTATACCTGAACTGAAACAGGCGGTTAAGGATGCCGATCTTTTTCTGTCGGTAGCCCTGAGCCTGCTTTTAGATGAGGATGTGGAGCCCGGATTCGATGATTCCGGAAATTTTCCTTTGCTGATGATAGCGATCCGGGAACAAACCCAACCCATTCTGAACCTTGACCTTTTCAGCGAGAAACCAAGGAGGCTAGATGTAAGTCAGTTTATCCCGCGGGGCCACTACACCCAAAAATTCTGGACCCAGGAAGGGCAAAGAGATCTTTCACAGTATTTCCGTTCCATGATGTGGCTGGGAAGGGTGGATTTCATGCTTACCCCTCCTCCCGTAGAACCCGGAGGCATGCCATGGAGCGAGGAAGATATTCTGAGGATGAACCTGGGCGCCCTGGCCGTTAATTATCTCCTCGATGAATCGGGGGAGAGATCTCTCTTTGAACTGCATGAGAAGACGATCGGGTTTTTTGTCGGTCCCGACGACAACCTCAATCCGGATGAATTGAAAGGTATACTTCTTGAAACCGGACTGGAACCCGGTGACCTCCTCTTAAAAGAGAACTTTGACACTTTTCAGTCCAAGCTCAGGGAAAGCGATGATTACGGACAAAAGATCATGTCTAATTTCTTTATCGTTGATGCGGATAAGGAAAATCCTGCAGAACTGCCAATCTCATACCGGCTTCTCGGACAAAAGTTCCTGATCGATTCCTATGTGTTCAGTGAAGTGGTTTACGACCGCGTCTATAAGGACGGGATAGAAGTGAAACGGATGATGCCCGATCCGCTTGATGCATTGTTTGTACTTGGGAATAATAACACACTTCCTCTGCTCAGAGAGGAGCTCGAAGAATATCATTACGCATATAAACTTGAAGAGCTGAGGTACCTTACCGAAGCCTACGACCGCGATTTTTGGGATCAGTCCCTTTACAACACCTGGCTCGACGGGATCCGGAAACTAAATCCAGCCCCTTCCACCGATAACCTTCCCTATTTTATGCAAACCTCGGCCTGGCAAATGAAAAATATGAATACCCAGCTGGCCTCCTGGACAGAACTCCGACATGATAATGTGCTATATGCCAAACAATCCTATACCGGAGGAACCTCCTGTTCCTTCCCGCATGTTTTTGTCGAACCCGTACCGGAACTCTATTTCAAACTGAGTCAATTTGCCGAAAGCGCTCTGGTATTTTTCTCCAACGAATTAAGCGGCAGGGATATCCAGGCCGTGCCCGATATTATTCATTATTACGAGCGATTTGGCGAACATATGAGAAAGCTTGGGGCTCTGGCACAGAAAGAACTCGAACGAAAGAACTTTTCCGAATCGGAAATCACCTATCTGAAAACGATGATCAATAGTTTTATGGCATCCGGACCTACCCTCACCGGCTGGTATGCAGAATTATTCTATGAACCCTATCGAGGCCTTATGGAGGACTTTCTCGTGGTGGATGTACACACCCAGCCCACCAATGAGACGGGTGACATTATCGGAAAAATTATGCATGTGGGAACCGGGAAAATCAATATGGGAGTTTTTTGTACCGGATCACCAAGCAATGATTACGCTCCTGTAGCCTATATGGGACCGGTATTTTCTTTCCATCAGCACTTTGAATACAACTTTAAACGACTAACCGACGACGAGTGGGCACTGAAATTCTGGACTGGTGAAGAGGTTCCCCAAGCCGACTGGGCAGGACAGTTTCTTGCCGGACCTGAAGGAAAGCCGCTCGTTCAGTCAAGAAATCTGCCCGGGGTAGCCTTTACCGGAACCTCCATCGATAATACCCATAATTCCGAAGGAATTTCCTATATGCTGGCATTTCCCAATCCTGCGGAAAGGTCAACAAAACTGAGATTTATCCTGAACAAGGAAGAAAAGGTTTTCGTAGAAGTTTTTAATGCGACAGGACAGCAGGTTCGGAAGATTCAATTTGAACAATATGGAAATGGAGAGCATGAAATAGAACTTAGCCTGGAAAACATCCCTGCCGGCATTTATCATGTCCGTCTGAGGGCCGGAAATGATTCAAAAACCACCCGACTCTTTGTTGTAGAATGAAATGCCTGAAAAATAAGCAGGAAAAAAGTTGGATGTATCACAAATAATTATAACTTTCGAACAAATACTACAACTACAACCAACCAATCATTTTTTAACCGGTAGTCCTGAAAAAACTGCCGGTTTTTTTTAACCAAAAAGCCGGGGAATCTTTTTCTCCGGCTTTTTCAAAATCTTCTCAGGAAAAAGCTCTGTTATTTCAAGCGGTAATTTATCGGAAATGTAAACTGAACAGCTACCGGCTTTCCACCTTTCATTCCGGGTTTCTCAAAAGGAGCCAGATTGGATACTACCCGAACGACTTCCTTCATCAGAAGTTCCACCTCGGCTTCGGTACCCTCCCGGTTATTGTTTTCTGTGTGCTCAAATTCAATAACGTTGATACCCCTTATGATCTCCTTCTTTTCCGAATCGACCGACCGGTACTCATTATTACCGGTAACCGCCTTTCCTTCTTTGTCGACTACAAAGCTGAGAATTACCCTGCCTTCCACACCCTTTGCCAGGGCTTGTTCAGGATAGGAGAGGTTTTAGGCAATGTGGGTTTGGATGGCTGCAAATCCGCCGGGATATTCCGGGAGTACATCGGCCTGAAAATATACGGGTTCATAGTACATTTCATTTTCAGATTCTGTGAGTGCTTCATCTGCGCCCCCCGGATTCTCAGTGCAGGAGAAACCGAAAATTAGGAGCGCGCTCACAGGAATCAATAAGGCAATCTTCCAACGATTCCTGTTTCGATTGATCAAGGTTTTATTCATCATGGCAATTCTGTTTTTAATTTGTGAATAATTGATATTGTTTGTTATTGTGAGAGAAGCGCTTCCGACTAAGTGTTCCAGAATGGTTATCTGATAGGAGCGGGGACTGAAACCTTCGTTGAGGGCCCCTTCATCCGCAAGATATTCGTGAACATTTTTTAGCTCATAACGGTACCACCAGATCATGGGATTGAACCAGAAAATAATGCTTAGGATTTCAAACGAGAGGATATCTGCAGTATGGTATTGAAGGGCATGAACCTTTTCGTGAGCCAGGATCTTTTCCAAATCCTGCTCTTCCGGTGTTTCCCCGATAAATACATAGCGGGAAAAGGAAAAACTCATATTTTTTAAGGGGATTCTGAAGAGTGAGATCCTACCCATTCTGCAGGAACGGTATTTGCGAATTTTAGCAGAGATGACCAACAGCTGGTATAGGAAACGGCTGCTAAAATCAGAACGATGGAAAGGTAAACCCAGGTAAGTATCTTCGTCCACGGAATGGCAGAATACCCGGCAATGGTCCTGATCCCTTCACCATAGATGGTGATCTCATCTAAGATTAGGTTGGTACCCGGTGTAGCGATGGAAGAGAAGATCCTGCTGAAATCCAGAGATAAAAGAGGAAGAGTGAAAGACAGGATCACGGAAAAAATAAGATAAAATCTCCGTCCGCTGAAATGCACCTCCTGAATCAGAAAAAACCGGTAAACCAGGGCGAAAATCGACAGGGCGATCACCGACTTAATGGCTAGGTTAACGAACTCCATCATTTCTTTCCTTTTTTAAGTTCTTCCAGCATTCGGATGATCTCATCGGCCTCTCGAACGCTGATATTTTTGTTATTGGCAAAGTAGGATACCACCTGGCGGGCAGAATTCCCGAAATACTTCTTCATCATGTCGTTCATTCTGAAACCGGAGTACTCCCTTTTTGCAATTACCGGGAAGTAGCGGTGGGACTTTCCAAATTCCTCATGATCCACAAAACCCTTGGTTTCCAAAATCCGAACAATGGTGGAAACGGTGTTGTATGCCGGCCTGGGATCAGGCATTTCAGCAATGATCTCTTTAACAAAGGCCTTTCCAAGGCTCCAGAGAATCTGCATTACCTCTTCCTCGGCCCGCGTCAGTTCTTTCATGATTTTTCCTGTTTGATGATTGATTTATTCTAAAGCTCCTTTTGAACCAGCCCCAATGCAAATATAAACTAAATTATTAGTTTAACAACTAAAAATATAGGTAAATAACTAAAAAATTAGGTGAATAAGTTTAGGAGTTCATATAAATAAAACATAATCAATATAATAGAGAATAAAAAAAATGATTACAATCGGGTAATTTTAATTCCATTCAGGAGGGTTTTCCCTTTTACGGCTTCAAGTTGGATATTGAGTCCCTTTTCTGCAACCGGAATTACATACTTTAAAATTACAGCCCGGTAATCACCATAGCTGGCTGCCAGATTGAGATCTTCAATGCACCTTTCTCCATTCACGAAGATCTTCATGATTCTTTCTGTCCCAGGAAAGGGTTCTGCAAAAAGCAGCGATAGTTCGTATTGTCCGGATGGCAGATCAATTTTATATTCTCTCACTCCTTCCAGAAAGGTTTGGAAAACCGGATCTTCCTCGCTTCCAAAAATATTGTGTGAAATTCCTTCCCGGATTCCCTCCCAGGCTTTCATTCCGGGCCAGTGTGTTTGAAATTCGCCATTCAAATGACCAAAAAATCCGGGTATGTACCTGCGGTCGGGCATCCAGGAATCCTGTTTCACCGGATCATGGAAGAAGGTCCGCGATTGTCCTACATTAATAGAGAGCTCACTCCCTGCCGTTTTCATTTCGGGTAAACCGGGACGGTAAAAATCCATATGAATGATTGCATGGTCCTTAATGAGGTTTCCATTGATGAGTCCCGCAACCTCCAGGGTATTTTGTCCGTCGACAAAATTTACATCCCAGATAATCTTGTGGTCCAGGGCGGGTTTTACACCCAGGGATCTTCCGTTATGAATGAGTTCTGCTTCCAACAGATTCGTGTAAATCTTTACAGGTCTGATAACAGATCTGGATTCCGTGGTCTCAATCCGCATATTCCAGTCTTTACCGGTAATATAGACCTGGGGTTCAGGATTCCAGTTACATTTATACAAATAGAAAGCATCCTTGGGCTTTCGGTCGGAGGTAAATAGTCCTTTCGAATTGACATGTGAAACCGCATCCGCCCTTCCGTCTGCCTGAAAATCAAATAGCGTCCACATGCTCATCCCTTTTACAAAATCGAGTTGAGGCAGCTTCTCCAGATAATGCTCATGGAAAATATTCTGGTATTCTATGCTGAAGTCAAAAATTGTGGGCTGATAGGTATGGATTCGGGGGTCACTGCCAGCACCGTATTCGGCAATGATAAAAGGTTTATCCGGATTGTAATTGTGAAATTCAAGCAGGGAGGATTCGAGGCTGTCAAGATTGTTATGGTACCAGCCCTGGTATATATTCCAGCCGTTCAGCATGTTGATGTCAGTAAGTCCTGTTTTAAGATAAAAACCGGGTGTAGGATCGGTATGAAAATCATTGGCAGTAAGTCGAGTAGGATCCAGATTTCTGACAAACCTTTCAAATTCCAGGGAGAATTCACGGGTAAGTACCAGATTTTCCCTTTCTTTCTCAGGATCCCTTGGTTTGTTCCAGTACCAGTCCATATCCCCAAAAACTTCACATGCATAACCCCAGAGGATAACGGAGGGGCGGTTAAGATTCTGTAAAACCATTTCCATCATCATGGTCTTTGCATTCTCCATGAATTCCGGTGAATGCTCTATTTTATCCATTATGGGAATTTTGGCCCAAACAAACATTCCATGGTTATCGCACATGTCATAGGTTGCGGATGAGAGGGGATAGTGGGAACGCACCAGATTGGCCCCGGCATCCCTGGCTCTCAGGATGTCTTCCTTTAGAATATCCTTATGGGTAGCATATCCTTTTCGATAATAATCCTGATGCATACCTATTCCTCGTATGAATAACGGTTTTCCGTTTACGATTATGCCCTTTTGCTTATCCAGGGCAATAGTGCGAAGGCCGGTTTTCTGAGTAACCTGATCAAGTACTTCGCCGGTTTTCTTATCCATCAGAAGTGACTCCACTTTGTATAAAGCAGGATTATCCGGTCCCCAGAAAACCGGTTCCCGAAGATTGGATATAATGGATTTCACCGTCGAGCTTATCATTGTTTCAGAGTGGAGGGTCTCCTTGCTTTCTCCTATCAATTCTCCCTCAGGGGAGAAGATTTTATGCTGAAGGGTGAGTGTTCCGGCCGGGCTAACCACTCTTGCCGTAACCTTAAGATCAAAACTGGTCGGTGTGATATTCAAGCCCTGGAGGAAAATCCCGGAGGATCCGTAAAACTCCATGTCGAAATGAGTTGAATTGACAGCAACCAGCCAAACGTCCCGGTAAATGCCCCCAAAATGACCGAGATCGCCGCCAACCGGAGGAACTTCGGGGTCATATCGGTTATCGGCTTCGACCCGGATGATATTTTCCCCGGAAGAAATGTATTGGGTTATCTCAAAACAAAAACCGGTATACCCTCCCTTATGGATCCCCGCCAGCTGGTTATTGATGAACACTCGTGCTTCCTGGTTAACCCCTTCAAAATACAGAAAGAGTTTTTTTCCTTTATGTCTTTCTGAAGTAGTAAAGGTTTTGGTATATATACCCTTTCCTCTGTAATAGCCCTCTTTATCATCCAACATATCCAGAGCATTCCATGTATGAGGCAAATCCACGATTTGGGGTAAATTCCCGGAGGGATCATCCTCATCCATCCTCACGAAATTCCAGTGATGATTGAGGCTTTCGGTGATCCTTTGTGAAAAGAGCTGAGGAAAGAACAGGAGAAGAATGGAAAAAAGTATACCTGCTTTGTTTTTCATGATCTGGAAATTAGTTATTGGATTCCGGCTCCTGCAAGCCACTCCTCCAGGGTTTTTATACTCTGATCCAGTCTTTTGTTTAGTTCTGTCTTGAAAGTATGGTTGGCCGGATTGGCAAGTTCAATGACAAAATTGCCCTTATACTGATGCTTTGTCATCAAAAATATAAAATCGAGATTGTTTTCATCTCCGTCCTTCAGAATATCATCCCATTTGCCCTTTTTGCTGGATCTTAGATGAAGATTATCTATCCTGTCTATATAATCATGGACAAGTTCGGAGAAATGAATCCCGGAAAATGTGGTCCAGTTCGTATCCCAGGTAAGCCCCAATTCTTGGGGATCTGTGTTTTTCATCATAAAATGAAATTCCCGGGCTTCATTTTTTAATTCAGGAGTATGAAAGTGATAGCTTAATTTTTTACCGATTGAATTTAGTAATCCGGCCATTTTCTTCAATTCCTTAAGCTGAAGTCTTAGTTGCTCATCCGATTTTTGCACATCCGGATTGTTCCAGTCGAGTGGGACCGGATTGCAAACCAATAAATGCATTTCAGGAAAACGCTCCAAGCCATAGCTCAGAATCTTTTGAATCTCTCCATAAAAACGACTCACGTACTCAAGATGAAAAGGGAAATTAAAATAGGCCGAAGGGAAAAGCAGATGAAATTTATTGGCGGTTTCTTTCCACTGGTCTATCTCTCTTTTCGCGAAGGGAAAATCGGGGATTCCTTCCGGATTCTCAAGAGGGAAGATGATTTCAAGTTTATGACACCCCGTCTCGTACAATATTTTACCCGTGATGTCCTTGAAATTCGGAAGATTACCGAATTCCTGGGTAAATACATAAATTCCTGCTCCAATCCTCGTATTCATGGGATTCTGGTTTGGTTATCCGGTTAAGCAGGTAAAGTAAGCAATTTTTTTTATTTTTCCCGGAATGTCAAATCTCATTTGTGCATAGAAAGGCCTAATCCCATATATAGCGCCAATCACCGGTTTCCTTTTTCTTCCAGACGGTATGAAAGAAACCTGTATTTACTCTCTCTTCACCTTCTTCGTTCATAGAGAAAAAAGTATAGGGGCCATAGGTACTGGCAAGATCACCAGAGGAAGAGACTTCGATATGATCTGGGGCCCATTCGAGCCGGGCGTTTGTGTACAGTTGGGCATTATTTTCAAAATAACGAAGGATTTCTTTTTTCCCTTTATAGAGATGGTTTTGTCTGTAAAGGACCGCACTATCTTCAGCAAAATGCAAAAAGGCTTTCGCGATGCCCTTTTCTCCGGCCATTTTAGCAAATGCCCGTTCAGAAGATCTAACTTCTTCGCTGGCGACCTCAGAATTGTTTGAACCGCAGGAAGGAATGAGGAAAAGAAGGCAAAGCATGAGAAGAAATTTCATAAGTTATTTTTCGAAAAGGTCCAGAATTCGATTAACGGAAGACACATCCATCCCGGTTTTGGAGGAGATCTCCCGTGCATCCAGTCCACGGTTTTTCATATTCAGGATAAAAACATTCAGGGGCTCTCCGATTTCAATGAGGTGCCCGTCGGGATCGAAAAATCGAAGGGTCCTTTGGCCCCAGTTTTCTTCCCTGATGCCATGGAAAAATGAAACTTTCGCAGAAATCAATTCATCATGGATTTTTTCAATGTTTTCGTCTTCAAAATATAATTCAAAGCCCTGGGACCGGGTGGCAGGATCCAGGTCAAGACTGATGAGGTGATCCTTGTCGGGCTGCCAGAGGGCAAATCCCGATTTAAAGATGATATTTTTACCAAAATCAGTCCTGATCTCCTGTCGCAACAAGCGGCAGTAGAAATCCTTGGATTTTTCGATGTCCTTAACAAATATGACGGATGATTGAAATCTCATCGTTCAGAAGTTCTTCGTTGTCAATTCAATGTACAAAATAAGACAGGAAGTAACACGATGCAAATTTTCCTGTTATTTAACTGGATGTTTTTGAAAAAGACTATGAGGATCAGAACCAGCTTCCTTTCTCACTGACCATTTCATCGCGGAGCCGGAGCATAGTCGACTTCATTTTCTCTGCTTTCTCGGGATGTTGTTTCAGAAGGTTATTCTTTTGAGCGATATCCTCCCGGATATTATAGAGCTCAAAAAACGATGGAACGGAATCCAGAACATAGGATTCATGAGATTCATTGAATCCCCATTGGCCCCATCGGGGTTCGTCGGGTCCGGGTTTAATCCTGCCCAGATCGCTTTCATCGTAGTTTTCCAGCCAGGGTAAAGGTTCACAATAACCCAGGAGTACCCAGTCCCCGTCCCTCAACATGCAAACGGGATCATGGAAATAACGGTAGAAGAAAATGGGGGTTTTACGTTTGTATTCCGTTTTTTTACCGGTAAAAACTTCGGAAAGGTCTTCCCCGTCCAGAATCCGGTCGGTCGGGAGAGCTGCTCCGGTCATACCGGATATCGAGGGCATCACATCGGTAAAGGAAGCGGGTATCGTAGAAATGGTTCCGGAGGGTACCTTATCTTTCCAGTGCACGATGAAAGGAACCCTGATCCCACCTTCAAAATTAAAACACTTTTCTCCCCTGAGAGGATCATTGGATGCGAGTACCTGGGAGCCATTATCCGAGCTGAAAAATATAAGGGTGTTTTCGTACAGGCCCTTTTGCCTTAAAAAATCAACTAGCCGACCCACAGCCAGGTCCATATTTTCTATGCAGCCATAATAAGCACTTCTGTATTGATGTTTGTTTTTGAGTTCTTCCGGGGCAGCTACTTTCTCGTGGGGTTCATTGAACCAGATATTCATGAAAAAGGGGTCTTTCCTGATGTGAATACTATCGAGCCAGCCCAGAGCTTCGTCGACCACCAACTGACAGGAGAATCCCTGGAGCGGACCGGCTTCCTTATCATGTCTGTAAAAGTTAACAGGGTTTTCGTGGCTTGGATTTGCGTTATTGTAGGTAAAAAAGCTGTAACCGAATCCCTGATCCTCCGGGAGGGGTTGGTCTGTGGAAGGTGAGGTAAGATGCCATTTCCCAAAATGCCCGGTGTGATAATTCCTGGATTTGAGGATTTCCGCTATGGTTATTTCCGAATCCTCAAGGTGCATTGGAGAATTTGGGGGGATCCAGTTGTAAATCCCCACTCGTGTGGCATTGCGGCCGCTTATCAAAGCTGCCCTCGAGGGCGAACATACCGCAGCACCGCAATAGAAATCGGTAAACATCATTCCTCCTCTGGCAAGCTCATCAATATTGGGAGTTTGTGCAGTTGGAGGCTGATCGGCTTCCACGGGATGACCCTCCCTGTAACAAGAGAGATCATTGTAGCCAAGATCATCTGCAAGAATAAATATTACGTTGGGGGAGGATTCCCCACTTTCATTCCCTACTGTGCAGGACGCAACAAAAGGGATAAGACAGATCAGGGATAATGGGGTTTTCATGGCTTACAGGCCGGTTTGGTTTGATTGAAAAACGGATACCTAAATAAACTAAGTTTTTATGCAATAGCCATGAAAATCCGGGAAATTACTTTTTTAAGCGCACACTGAGCGCAGAAAAACCCCGGGGTGTTCTTTCCGTTTCAAAAACCACAAGATCTCCTTCAGAGATCGTGTCCAGGCAATTATTTTGATGAACAAAAACACTTTGCCGGGTTTCCGAATCTGTTATAAAACCGTAATTTTTTGTAGTGTCGAAAAAAGTAACCCGCCCTTCAGAATGTTTATCTTCCTCTGTTTTTTTCGGGATACTGATTTCTATATCTTCTGCATTTATCTCTTCCTTGGCTTCTTCATCGGGAGGAGTGGAAGTAATATTGCCGTATTCATCTACGTAGGCAATCATGTCGTCGAGCGTATTCTCTCTTTTATTTTCTTTTCTTTCCAGTTTCTTCTTTGCTTTTTCCTTCCTCTTTTTCTCTTTTTTGTTTCTAACTTCTTTTTTACCGAATGTTTCTCTGGATCTTCCCATATATTGATTTTAATTGATTTTTAATCTAAGGTAATATTCCTAAAGTTTAGGTTTTTACCATTGTTTTCCAAATGATATAAAAAAAACCTGCTCCGCCTCACATTATTCAGTTTGCCGGCAGCAGGTTAAAGGAATTATTCCCAAAAAGGTCAGGCGTTAATGACCACATTGATCGCTACCAGACCCTTATCTCCCTGTTTTGTTTCAAATTCCACACTTTCTCCGGGTTGAGGAACATCATAGCGGTTCTTCAGGCCGGATCTGTGGAGAAATATATCTTTTCCTTCTGCTGATTCAATAAAACCAAATCCCTTGGTTTCATTGTACCATTTGATTTTTCCCTGTGCCATAATTCTAATAATTGTTTTTACGTTCTCTTGCTTCGTTTACTACCATGTCTCTTCCCTGGAAATCTGTTCCGTTGAGACTATCAATGGCAGCTTTTGCTTCATTGTCATTGTCCATAATAACAAAACCAAAGCCTTTGCTTCGACCGGAAAATTTGTCTGTAATAATACTCACCGAATTTACCTTTCCATATTCTTCGAAAAGTTCGGTCAGATCGTCTTCATTTACCTTGTAATTAAGGTTTCCTGCATAAATGTTCATGTTGTTATAAAAAATTTAAAGATTAATGTATCAGCTGAAGAAAACTTCAAACTGAATTTGATCAAATTTGGATTCAAAAAGGAGGGCAGTGATAAACTAATATTTTGAAAGTCTTAGCGTACGATGCTCAAATTCTTAAATCTGAATTCGACACAAAGGTACTCTTTTTTTTTGATACACAAGTATTTTGCTAAATAATGAAGTGAGGGTGGGATTCTTCTTTTCGCTATTTTCCCCATTTGAGCCCTAATTCTGTGGATAGGGGCGAACACTCGGGAATGCTGTTTTTGAAGATAAATAAAACAATTTCAAAACAAGAAACTCTGGTTTGGAATATCAAGATTGAGATTCCGTTGATTCTGAACATAGTTTTCTAAATAAGGAATAATTATTATTAAGTCTGTTGATTATCTTGCGCCACTTTAAACGGTAGTAGATTATGCAAGGGAAAAGAGTGAGTTTCAATCTTAAAAGCAAACCGGAGTTTATCAGGGAGTTAAGGGCTGAAGTGGACCGGTATTTCAGTGAGAGTGGGAAAAGTAAGCATGGGAACCTGCAGTTGTATCTCAAGGCGGTCTTTATGCTTTCCCTTTACCTTATCCCCTTCATTTTAATGATGGCGGGTTGGATTTCCACTCCCGGAGGAGTTCTTTTGGCATTTATTATCATGGGAACAGGTAAGGCGGGTGTAGGTATGGGCGTTATGCACGACGCCAATCACGGTTCCTTCTCGTCCAATCACCGAATAAACCGGATTTTGGGAAGCAGTATGTATCTGCTTGGCGGATTCCCCGTGAACTGGCGATACCAGCATAATGTAATGCACCATGGATTTACCAATATAGACGGCCACGACGAGGATATTGACCCCGGAAAGGTCATGCGAATCTCTCCCCACAAACCTCTGCTGAAATTTCACCGTTTTCAGCATATCTACGGATGGTTCCTGTATGGGCTAATGACGGTTTCCTGGGTCACAACCAAGGATTTCGACCAGTTGAAAAGATACAGGATGGAAAATGTAAAGCTCAATACACCCTATAATTACCGGCAGCTTTTTATGATCCTTGTATTGGCAAAAGCACTATATTATTCGCTGTTTTTTGTTTTGCCCATTCTCCTCCTTCCCGTTTCATGGTATTGGGTAATTCTGGGTTTTTTCCTGATGCATTTCACATCCGGATTGATACTGACCACGGTTTTCCAGACTGCCCATGTGGTTCCCTCCTCCATGTATCCGGTGCCCGATGACCAGGGTTCTCTTGAGAACAGCTGGGCCGTTCACCAGCTTTATACCACTTCCGACTTCTCCCCCGGTTCCTGGCTGGTTACCTGGTATACCGGCGGACTCAACTACCAGATTGAGCATCATTTGTTTCCTAATATTAGCCATGTACATTATCCCAGGATTGCCAGGATCGTGAGAGCCATGGCTGCAAAGCATGGCCTGCCATATCATGTGCAACCCGGATTCCTTTCTGCGGTTGTGGAACACGCTAGAATGCTCAAAAAACTGGGTAACCCGGCTATTGTCTGAAAGAAAAGGCCGATTTTGAATCCCTGATATTTTTTACTTACTTTGCAGATAGAATCCTGAACAGGATTTTATATTTAACCGAAACAGGGGTGCCTTATCCGCCATGCGGGATGAAAAAAAGGCTGAGATCAAACCCTTTGAACCTGATCCGGATAATGCCGGCGCAGGGAGACTGGATTATCTCTTTCGATTTTTTTCATTCTGTCAGAAACGGACCAATCATCCCCTGCAAATTTGAATCTTAAAAGGGGATATAGTATGAAAAGATCATCTTTAACCAACACAACCTGGCTTGCCAACAAAAATATCATCTTTACGTTTTTCCGGATAAAAATCTTCATCTTAAGTTCAACTTTATTTTTATCCCTTGAAAATGTTGGAGCCCAGGCTTATACTCTTTCGGGAACCATAAAGGATCAGGAAGGAAATGCCCTTACAGGAGCTTCCGTTTCCGTTAAGGGATCTACCATGGGGGCTGCCACCAATCTTGAAGGTGAGTATGAAATCCGGGGACTCTACAAGGGTGAATATACGGTAGTAGTTTCCTACCTGGGAATGGAAAGGGTGGAGAAGGAAGTAGAGATCAGTGAAAATACCGTTATGGATTTTCAGCTTAAGCAAAAGGCATTGCTGGGGGAGACTGTGGTAGTGACTGCCACCCGTGCAGATAAACATTCTCCCTTTGCTCATACAAATATAACCCGTGATCAGCTTGAAAAGAATAATACCGGAGAGGAGATCCCTTTCCTGCTGAGTTTGACTCCTTCACTTGTATCCACTAGTGAAAACGGAACTGCCCTGGGAAACACCGCATTCAGAATTCGCGGCTCGGACCCGAGCAGACTCAATGTTACCGTTAACGGCATTCCGCTTAACGATGCAGAATCCCAAACGGTATTCTGGGTAAATATGTCCGATTTTGCAGAATCGGTTGATAATATCCAGGTACAGAGGGGGGTCGGGACCTCCACCAATGGTGCCGCAGCTTTTGGAGCTTCTTTAAATCTCCAGACCAGTACCCTTTCCCAGGATCCCTTCGCAGAACTGATCTCATCGGCAGGCTCTTTCCGTACCTTTAAGAATTCCCTTAAACTGAATAGTGGTCTGATTAATAATCGTTTTGCCTTTGAAACCCGGGTTTCAAGGATCAGTTCCGAAGGATATATCAAACACTCTGAGGTGGATCACCAATCTCTCTATTTTTCGGGAGGTTATTTTAACCGGAACACCACCCTTAAACTGGTGGTCTGGAATAACGATGCACGCACCGGAATCAGCTGGTGGGGGGTTCCCGATTATATGATTGAGACCGACCGGAGATATAATCCCGCTGGAGAATATTATGATTCTGAAGGAAATCTGAACTACTATGAAGATCAGACAGATAATTATAATCAAACCCATTACCAGCTGCTGTTATCGCAACGCCTGGGACGCAGGATAACCGCAAATGCTGCCCTCCATTATACACGGGGCTACGGATATTATGAGCAGTTTATGGACGATGCCAACTGGTTCCATACCACTGCTTTTGCCGATTACGGATTTGGTAATTTGTATTATCTGACTCAGGATACCCTTCAGCTATTTGCCTCAGATCTGGTTCGACAGCGATGGCTGGATAATCATTTTTACGGAGCAACCTGGTCTGTTATTTACCATTCCGGACGCCTGCGTACTGCCCTGGGAGGGGGAATAAACCGCTACGATGGAGATCATTACGGTTTGATCCAATGGGTGGAGTTTAATCCCGGCATTCCCAAAGATCATGAGTACTACAATAATAAGGGGATTAAGGACGATGTAAACGTTTATGCAAAAGCAGACTATGCTTTTACATCCAACCTGAGAGCCTTTGCCGATATTCAATACCGGAAGATCAACTATGAACTTACAGGTGAGAGCGATGTTCTCTTTCCCCTGGATGAAATGCATGAATATCAATTCCTGAATCCCAAGCTCGGGATTTCATTCTCCCGCGCGCATTACCGGGTTTATGCCTCATGGGCAGTGGCAAACCGGGAACCTACCCGGGCTAATATAAAAGATGCCGCAGGCGACAACGAAGCAACTCCCAGTCCTGAAAGATTAAATAACCTGGAACTTGGATACCTGTATTTTTCACCGGAGTTTTCGGGGGGAGTGAATGCCTATTATATGATTTACAAGGACCAGCTCGTACCCACCGGAGAAAAAAGCGATGTAGGGTACGATATAATGACCAATGTGGACGACAGCTATAGGCTGGGAGTCGAGCTTATGGCCAGCTGGAAACCTTCAGCCTCCTGGAAAATTGATTTGAATGCCACCTTTTCCGAGAACCGGATCGTGAGCTTTACAGAATTCGTTGATAGTCAGACAGAAACCATTGAAAATTCCCACATTGCCTACTCACCTCCGGTTTTGGTAAATTCATCCCTGGAATGGATACCCTTCAGTAAAACATCGGTTCGCATTACCGGCCGTTTTGTAGGGGAACAATATTATGACAATACTTCGGAGGAAGGTGCAAAGATCGAACCCTACTTTTTAACCGACATGACCTTGAGCTATTCTCCCGAAATACCCCCTATGGAAAACGTGGATATCAGTCTGAAAATAAATAATTTTCTTAACAGGGATATCATAACCAACGCCTACGGCGGAAAGTACCTGGAGGAAGGAAAGGAAGTGCGGTGGAGTTACTACTATCCCCTGGCTCCCTTACACTTCATGGCTCAGATCAGATTAAGGTTTTAGGCATTTATATTTGAAAGTTAAGCAGCATGACCCAATGGATCACCGATAATTACCTTTTTATCGAACTTTTTGGCTTTATTACCGGACTTATCTTTATCGTTCAGGAGTATTATGAAAAGCCTCTAATGTGGCCTGTGGGAATTCTGACCTCTGGGACCTATGTTTTTATATTTTGGTTCACTGGCTTTTATGCCGATATTCCTTTACAAGCTTATTATGTGGTGATCGGATTTTACGGCTGGTATTGGTGGGTTAAAGGAGGGGTTCCCAAAGAACAGGTGAAAGCACCTGTACAAAAGGCAGGATGGAAAAAAAACCTGTACTTCCTGACTTTCACCCTAATGCTTATGGCTTCAATCTACTATATCCTAAAAACCTACACAGATTCGGTCGTCCCCCTTGGTGACGCAACCACCACCGCCATGGGTATTACCGCTACCTGGATGCTCACGCGTAAATACCTGGAGCAATGGCTCTACTGGATTTTTGCTAATTTTCTCGCTACCGGACTCTATCTGTATAAGCACGTTTTTACTGAAGAACAAATGCTGCTGACCTCCATTTTGTATTCGGTTTACGGGGGCATTGCCGTTGCGGGATATTACCGCTGGAGAAGAGTATACCGGGAACAGAGAATTAATCGGTAAAGTATCTTAAATTTGTCTTAGCTAATCATTAACTTATCCTGCTTGATATCCCTGAAGAAAAAATATCCTACCGTGATTCTCGCCGATGGAAGATTTCCTTCGCAGAAAATTCCCCTCGGGATTCTTGATACCGCCCAACGGATCATTGCCTGCGATGCTTCGGTCGAATCCCTGATCAATTACGGTATGGAACCCACAGCCATCGTGGGAGATCTGGATTCCATAAGCCAGGACCTCAAATACGGGTTTTCTGACCGTCTTTTCCAGGATACCGACCAGGAACATAATGACCTTACCAAGTCAGTCCACTGGTGCCTGGAAAGAGATATGAGAGATATAGCCATACTGGGAGCCACAGGTAAAAGAGAGGACCACAGTATCGGAAATATTTCTCTATTGGCCGACTATACTTTGCATCTGGATGCTGTAATGATTACAGATTGGGGCTTTTTCACGGTGATAAGAGAGTCTGCCGAGTTTGAAAGTTTTCCCGATCAGCAGGTTTCGATTTTTGCCCTGGACAATACCCAGCAGATCACCACGGAAAATCTGCATTACCCCCTTAACAATGCATATCTGAAGTCGTGGTGGATGGGTACCCTGAATGAATCCATGACCGACCAGTTCCGAATTATTCTGAAAAATTCCACCCCGGTTTTAGTGTATTGTGTTTTCTGATAAACAAATCCGCCCTGGCTTTCAGGATCTGGGTGTCCTCGGGTACCCATGCAACCAGAGTTAACCAAAGTTGCATCCTCAGACAGAACTCCCTGATGTCGTATTGTACGAGATAACTATAATTTCTTTGTGGATACCCCTATTATTTCCAGCCGAATATTAAAAAAATGATTTTACAGATTTCCAGGATATATTTCAATGTATCCTTAAAAACTTATAAAATATAATAAATTGTAAGTAAAATATAAAAATTGCTTATTAAGCATTTTTATATTAGCGAAAAAAAAGTGAAATATTTGAGGACAAGCAGTTTGATAAATAATATTTTTTCTATATTTGCCTCCATATTTTAAGGGGTATAATCAGAAAAAATAATAATTCCATTGAAAACAAAGCAAAATTTATCGAATAACCCTGTAAAAGTGAAAATTATGAAATCAAAATTAGAGTACATTTGGCTGGACGGGTACAGACCCACTCAGATGATGAGAAGTAAAACTTTGGTCCTTAGTGATTTTAGCGGTAAACTCGAAGATGCACCAGTTTGGTCATTCGATGGTTCATCCACCCAGCAGGCCAGTGGGAACAAATCCGATTGTTTATTAAAACCGGTATTTATTTGTAAGGATCCTCAAAGAAAGAATGGATATCTGGTTATGACAGAAGTTTTGAATCCGGATGGTTCACCTCATCCATCCAATGGAAGGGCGACTATTGACGATGATGATGAGGATTTCTGGTTTGGTTTTGAGCAGGAGTATGTACTCTGGGATCTTGATCATCATACCCCTCTGGGATTCCCGGCACCGGGTTACTTTCCTCCTCCCCAGGGACCTTTCTACTGTTCGGTGGGAGCTGAATACGTAGTGGGCAGGGCAATGGTCGAAGAGCATCTTGATGCCTGTATTGAAGCCGGAATTAACATTGAAGGGATCAATGCAGAAGTAATGAAAGGTCAGTGGGAATATCAGATATTTGCCAAAGGAGCGAGAAATGCAGGAGACCAGGTTTGGGTGGCCCGTTATATGGCTGAGCGAGTGGGTGAAAAGTTTGGTGTACGTATTAACCTGGATCCCAAACCAGTGACGGGCGACTGGAACGGTTCGGGTATGCACGCTAATTTTTCCAACGGGGATATGAGAGATAAAGGAGGAGAAGCTTTGTTTACGGCCATCTGTGAGGAATTCGGAAAGTTCATACCCGAGCATATCGCAGTTTATGGAGCTGACAACCACAAACGCTTAACCGGTCTTCATGAAACCCAGTCAATCGACAAGTTCTCCTATGGGGTATCTGACCGTGGGGCCTCCATACGTATTCCGATTTCAACCATTGAAAACGGATGGAAAGGCCGTCTTGAAGATCGTCGTCCTGCATCCAATGCTGATCCTTATAAGGTAGCCTCAAGAATTATTAAGTCGGTTAAATCAGCCAAAGTCTAAGAAGTCTAACCCGTTTCTAATCAATTTCAGAATAATAAAAAAAGTTGCCACTGCAGAGTGGCAACTTTTTTTTATTCTTCATTACCCTCCCAGTTTATGGATAAGCGTGGTGAGCTGAGCGGAGATTTCCTCCAGTTTGCCGGTTGCGTCAAAATATGCAAATTCATCAATCTCATTCATTTCTTTTAACAAATCCATTAAGGAACCGCATTCATAAACCTTCCCCCTTGCCGATGAAAGACTTTTCATTTTTTCGCCCGCATTTAACCCGGTGGAAGAAACGGCGATATTTAAGAGGATATCCAGGGATGACTGTACCAGCTTTTTGTAGATTTCACGTTCATTCTTTCCATACCGGTTTTGAATTGCAATGCAGAAATCTCGGGATTTCTGATAAACATTGAGTTTCTGGAAATCGAACATAGGAAAGAAGATTGTTAAAGTAGCCCCACCTGGAATCGAACCAGGATCTACAGTTTAGGAAACTGCTATTCTATCCGTTGAACTATGGGGCCCCTTATTGCAGGCGCAAATATAAAACTAAAATTTTTTTAATCATAATTCTGATCAAGCTCTTAGACTTCAGGGAGTTGATTTATTTATTCACAGCGTTAATCATTCGCTATGTTATCGATCAGAATGGGAATTTAATCCCGATACGCCTGACTTCCGTTGTCTGACTACTGCATGAGATCCGCAAATCCCGCAAGAAATCCGGAGGCTGTATTAATCCTACTCACCCAGCCTGGTATTTTCAGAACGTACATATTTTATGTTCACCACTCCGTTCGAATAAACTTTACTGTTACAGGCTTTGAAGCTTCTTTTCCTGCCGGATCCAGGGAAAAGGGGTATTCCGCCCCCAAGAATCAATGGCATGATAAACAGATCAATTTTATCAATAGAATCGAGTTCCAACAGAGAACGGATTAACCTTCCTCCTCCCAGTACCCATATCCCACAGGTGATTTCTGTTTTAAGGCCTTCAATTCTTTCCTTGTCCAGTATCGATATTAGCTCCGTATTTCCGGTTCGAATCTTAAAATCCGGATCAGCACTCACAACCAGGCTCCGCTTATCTTCATAAGGCCAGGGTATATCAAACTCCAGGACCTTATCATAGCTTTTACTACCCATAATTACCGTATCTATGGATGAAATAAATTCCTGATACCCATAATTATCCCCTTCTCCGCTAAACTGATCAAGCCAATCCACAGATCCTTTTTTATCCGCAATAAATCCATCCAGACTCATGGCAATATATACGATGATTTCAGGTTTGCTCACTTTTTTCATTCGCAATAATGTAATAGTATAATGTACAGTTTAATAATCGATTATTTAGTATCATCTAAGGTAAAACTAAATACTTCTTCGATGCTTGTATCAAATACCCTGGATATTCGGAATGCAAGCTCCAGGGAAGGAGAGTAGTTTCCCTTCTCAATGGCAATAATGGTTTGACGGGACACTTCAACCT
>CAZNFR010000053.1:0-25061 GCA_964572225.1 uncultured Bacteroidaceae bacterium | reverse complement strand
CTGAACTCCCCCAGGACCGGAAGGTAGCAAGGGTAGGCGGTTGTAGCGGTGCGATATGAGTAGCTTGCCCTCTTTTTTTTCGACAAACCCCCTTAAAATTCCCAAAAATCACAACTCACTTTCAGATTGTAATAAAACTATAGTTTTTCCTGCTGTTTATTTACAATTTGTAACCATAATCCAAATAATTACCATCCCATTTAAGGTTAAGTGTTTTTTAACATAGATTTATTTTGAAGGAAATGGTAAATGGATATATTTGTCTCAGAAAACATGCAGAAATGAGTGTAAGCCGTACCATTATCCTCGTCGTCGTTGTTATAGTCATTCTTGGAATGATGACGTGAGAATGGTGTGATTAAGTATAAAATACAGGAGCCATTCTCACGAACGAGGATGGCTTTCTTTTTTTAAAAGGGACGCAGAATGCCAAAGTTAAGAAGTCATACAACCACCATGGGCCGAAAAATGGCCGGTGCAAGAAGTCTCTGGAGAGCCAATGGAATGAAGGAGGAGCAAATGGGCAAACCTGTTATCGGAATAGCGAATTCCTTTACCCAGTTTGTTCCCGGACATGCGCATTTGCATGCGATTGGGCAGAAAGTGAAGGGTCTTTTCGAGAACCATGGCTTTTTTGCCGCCGAGTTCAATACCATAGCGGTTGATGACGGCATCGCCATGGGGCACGACGGAATGTTATACTCTTTGCCATCCAGGGATCTGATCGCAGATAGTATCGAATATATGGCCAATGCACATAAGATAGATGCCTTATTCTGCATTAGTAATTGCGATAAGATCACACCCGGAATGTTGATGGCCGCCATGAGATTAAATATACCCACAGTGTTTGTTTCGGGTGGACCCATGGAAGCGGGAAAGCTGAACGGAAAAAAATATGACCTGGTCGATTCCATGGTAATGGCTGCTGATGACAGGATATCAGATGAAGAGATCTCACTGATCGAAAAAATCGCCTGTCCCACCTGCGGATCCTGTTCCGGTATGTTCACGGCCAATTCCATGAATTGCCTAAACGAGGCTATAGGACTTGCCCTTCCGGGTAATGGAACCATTGTGGCAACCCACAAAAACCGGGATCGCTTGTTTGAGGAGGCAGTAAAAGCACTGGCAAGTGTAATCAAAATGTTTTACTATGAGGAGGATGATTCCTTTTTACCCAGAAGCATCGCCAGCATTGAATCATTTCAGAATGCCATGAGACTGGATATCGCCATGGGAGGATCGACCAACACCGTGCTTCATTTGCTTGCCATTGCTCACGAAGCAGGAGTTGAATTTGGAATGAAAGATATTGATGAATTGTCAAGAACCACACCGGTCCTCTGTAAGGTATCTCCCAACTCAAACTATCACATTGAAGATGTAAACCGTGCCGGAGGAATCATGGGGATTATGTCGGAGCTCAACCGGGGTGGACTTATCCACACGGAAGTGTCACGTGTAGATGGAAAGAAGCTTTCAGACACCCTTGCAGAATACGATCTGATGGCTCAACCCGCTGAACAGGCACTTCAGGTATATTCATCCGCACCCGGAGGAGTAGTAAACCTTGAGATGGGCTCACAGGATGCACGCTATATCGAACTGGACCTTGACAGGGAAAAAGGATGCATCCGGGATGTAGATCATGCTTATTCTCAGGATGGCGGACTCGCGGTTCTGCATGGAAATCTTGCCGAGAACGGGTGTATTGTAAAAACCGCAGGCGTTAAAGAATCCATTTGGCATTTTTCGGGAAAGGCAAAAGTTTTCCATTCCCAGGATTCTGCCTGTGAGGCTATACTTGCCGGTCAAATCCTGGAAGGAGATGTGGTCGTGATCGCTTTTGAAGGCCCGAAAGGAGGACCAGGAATGCAGGAGATGCTTTATCCCACCTCCTATATAAAGTCAAGAGGCCTGGGTGAAAAATGTGCCCTTATTACCGACGGAAGGTTTTCCGGAGGAACTTCGGGGCTTTCCATAGGTCATATCTCCCCCGAAGCTGCGGAAGGAGGGAACATTGCCCTTGTCAGGGACGGGGACCCGATCGAGATAAGCATTCCCGAAAGAATAATAAACCTCAGGATATCCGAAGAAGAATTGATGAAAAGAAGGCAGGAAGAATTGAACCGGGGCAATGAAGCCTGGAAACCCAGAAACAGGAAAAGAAACCTGAGTAAAGCCTTACAGGCCTACGCCAGTATGGTAACCTCAGCAGATAAAGGAGCAATAAGAATTATAACATAACTTGAAACCTTAATTTTTACTTTTATGGATACACAAACTAAAATGCAGGATGCCGGTAAAAAGGCTGAAAAACTGAAAGTTTCAGGAGCTGAAGCAATCGTTTTATCCCTTCTTGAAGAAGGAGTTGAAGTAATGTTTGGCTACGTTGGGGGTGCGATAATGCCTGTATATGACGTCCTTTATGATTATCAGGAAGAACTTCAACACGTGATGGTCAGACACGAACAGGGAGCTATACATGCAGCCCAGGGATATGCACGTATCGCCAGGAAGCCGGGTGTCTGCCTGGCTACCTCCGGACCGGGAGCCACTAATCTGATCACGGGATTGGCAGATGCAATGCTGGATTCCACCCCTCTTGTTTGTATCACCGGACAGGTACCATCCGGATTGCTGGGAACCGATGCATTCCAGGAAACCGATGTAGTGGGTGTATCCATGCCGGTCACCAAATGGAACTATCAGATCACCAGACCCGAAGAGATCCCAGAAGCCTTTGCCAAGGCATTTTTTATAGCACGTTCAGGAAGACCCGGACCCGTATTACTTGATATTACGAAAGATGCTCAGTTCGGAGAACTGGAGTACTCGTATGAGAAATATAGTTCCATCCGGAGTTATATTCCTTATCCGAAAATTGAGGAGGAGGCTGTTGACCGTGCAGCGGAACTGATCAATTCAGCAAAAAAACCGCTTTTGCTTGTAGGGCAGGGAGTCCTTCTCTCAGGTGCACAGGAAGAACTTAAGGAATTTGTTGAAAAAACAGGAATCCCGGTAGCCAGCACCCTTCTTGGCCTTTCCGCCTTCCCCTCCAGTCACCCGCTATTTACCGGGATGCTGGGAATGCATGGGAATTATGCTCCCAATATTAATACCAACAAATGCGACCTGCTTATCGGATTGGGAATGCGTTTTGATGACCGGGTTACCGGTAATCTCAAAACCTACGCTAAGCAAGCCAAAATTATCCATATTGAAATTGACAGGGCTGAAATTGATAAAAATGTTAAATCCGATGTGGCCGTGATTTCCGACGCAAAACAGGCGCTCCAGGCTCTTCTGCCAAAGGTGGAAGCCAAATCGCACCCCGAATGGCTGGAATCGTTCAATCAGCTTTACAAGTATGAATTCGAAAAAGTAATTGAAAGGGATTGCTATCCCTCCGAAGGCGGACTTCATATGGGTGAGGTGATCCACAACCTATCAAGGAAAACCAAAGGAGAAGCCGTGTTGGTTTCCGACGTGGGGCAACATCAAATGGCTGCCGCGCGCTATTACCAGTTCAATAAAACCGAAAGTCAGATAACTTCCGGCGGACTCGGAACCATGGGATTTGGCGTACCGGCCGCCATGGGAGCCAAACTTGCAGCCGGTAACAGCCGTGAAGTTGTGGTTGTGGTGGGCGATGGTGGATTCCAGATGACCATTCAGGAACTGGGAACCATTGCCCAGCTCAACCTTCCTGTGAAAATCATTCTTCTCAACAATAATTTCCTTGGAATGGTAAGGCAATGGCAGGACCTTTTCTTTTCCAAAAGGTATGCCTATACCGAGCTTACCAATCCGGACTTCCTCGCAGTATCAAAGGGGTTTGGCGTTACCGGCAAAACCATCAGTAAACGCGAAGAACTCAGCAGTGCACTTGATGAAATGCTGGAACACCAGGGACCTTTCTTACTGGAAGTAAAGGTTGAGAAAGAAGACAATATATTCCCCATGGTTCCTGCAGGCGGAACCGTTTCCGAAATGAGATTAGAATAATAAAAAAACAACCATATCATGCAAAAAGAATTCACTTTATCTGTTTTTACAGAAAATAAGATCGGTTTGCTCCACAGGCTCACCATCATTTTTACCCGCAGACATATCAATATAGATAGTCTTACGGCTTCAGAATCCGAAGTAAAGGGGGTTTACAGGTTTACCATCGTGGTAAGAACCACTGCGGAACTGATAGAGAAGCTGGTCAAGCAAATCGAAAAGCAAATTGGTGTGCTTAAAGCTTTCTATTTTACTGAAGAAGAGATCGTGCATCAGGAAATTGCACTCTACAAGGTTCCCACCAAGGCACTCGCTCACGGTAACGACGTCGAATTGCTAATCCGCAAGCATAATGCTCATATTCTCACCGTGGAACCGGAGTATATTATTATCGAAAAGGCAGGTCACCAGAATGAGACCCAGGATCTTTTTAATAAATTGCTTCCCTTTGGAGTGTTGCAGTTTGCCCGTTCCGGAAGGGTCGCGGTTTCGAAACAAATCAAGGAGATTACCAGTTACCTTAGAGAACTTGAAGAAGCAAATAAACATTCTGAAAAAGAAGCTCAATTAATAAATCAATAAATAACCTAAAATGGCAAAAATCAATTTTGGCGGCACTGAAGAAAACGTCGTTACCAGGGATGAATTCCCTCTTAAAAAAGCTCTTGAAACACTTAAGGATGAGACCATTGCTATTATCGGCTACGGTGTCCAGGGACCAGGACAATCCCTCAACCTTAAAGACAATGGTTTTCATGTGATCATCGGACAAAGGAAAAATTCACCCAGCTGGGATAAGGCGGTAAGCGATGGCTGGGTGGAAGGAAAGGATCTTTTTGAGATCGAAGAAGCCTGCGAAAAGGCCAGTATAATCCAGTACCTGCTCTCGGATGCCGGTCAAATCGCTCTCTGGCCAACCGTAAAAAAACATCTTAGTCCTGGTAAAGCGCTTTATTTCTCTCACGGATTTGCCATTACCTATAAAGACCAGACTGGTATTATTCCTCCCGAAGGAGTGGACGTTATTCTTGTGGCACCCAAAGGTTCAGGTACATCTCTCAGGAGATTATTTATTGAAGGACAGGGACTTAACTCAAGCTACGCGATTTTCCAGGACGCAACAGGCAAAGCCTTCGAAAGGGTTATTGCTCTTGGTATCGGAGTCGGTTCCGGTTATCTTTTTGAAACTACCTTTCAAAAGGAGGTTTTCAGCGACCTTACCGGTGAAAGAGGAGTACTTATGGGTGCCGTGGCAGGAATCATGGAAGCCCAGTATAACCTTCTTCGTAAAAAAGGTCATTCTCCTTCAGAAGCTTTTAATGAGACCGTGGAGGAGTTTACCCAAAGTCTTATGCCCCTGATCGCTGAAAATGGGATGGACTGGATGTATGCAAATTGCTCAACCACTGCCCAGAGAGGAGCGCTCGACTGGAAAGGGAAATTCAGAGATGCCGTTGCTCCGGTTTTTGATGAACTTTATGAAAGCGTTGCCACAGGTAACGAAGCCCGAATCACCATTGAAGCAAACCGCCAGTCCGATTACCGTAAGAAACTCCAGGAAGAACTGGATGAAATGCATAATTCTGAAATGTGGACCACCGGGGCCCAGGTTAGAAAGCTACGGCCCGGGAAATAAATAAAAACCCAATGCAGGAAAACCCGGTAAATACCCGATTCCTACCCAGGATGGAGAAAGTACAGGAGGCAAGGCAAAGATTGAAAACGGTTGTCAGCCACACTCCTTTAATGGAGAATCTCAATCTTTCTGAGGAATACGCCGCCTTCGTTTACCTGAAACGGGAGGATCTCCAGATCGTGAGATCTTATAAAATAAGGGGTGCCTACAACAAAATGTCGGGCCTTCCTGCAGGGGTTCTTAAAAACGGAGTGGTTTGTGCCAGTGCCGGGAATCACGCCCAGGGTGTTGCATATAGCTGCAATAAACTGGGGATAAGGGGGACGATCTTTATGCCCAATCCCACCCCCTCCCAGAAAGTGAAACAGGTGAAAATGTTCGGAAAAGGGATGGTCGAGGTAATCTTTGAAGGGGATACCTATGATGATGCCTATAAAAGAGCCATTGAGTTCTGTGAGGAACAGGAAGCGGTATTTATCCATCCTTTCGATGATGAAAAAGTAATCGAAGGCCAGGCCACCATAGCCCTTGAAATTCTGCAAGACCTTACCAATCCCGTTGATTATCTTTTTCTTCCTGTTGGGGGCGGAGGACTAGCCGCGGGGGTGGCCAGCATTTTTAAGACCATCAGCCCAAAAACCCGAATTATTGGTATTGAGCCGGCAGGAGCCCCTGCCATGCTGGAATCCATTAAGGCTAACAAAATTCTTGAACTCGATAAAATAGACAAATTTGTTGACGGGGCAGCGGTTCAACGGGTGGGAGACCTTACATTCCCAATTTGTCGCGATTTGCTCGATGAAGTAGTGACCGTTCCAGAAGGCAGGATCTGTACCACCATCCTGAAAATGTATAACGAAGAAGCCATTGTAGTGGAACCGGCAGGAGCCCTCTCCATCGCCGTTCTCGACCGATACCGGGAGCAGATCAAAGGAAAACATGTCGTGTGTATTGTCAGTGGAAGCAACAACGATATAACCCGTACAGAGGAAATCAAGGAAAGATCTCTTATGCACGAAGGCCTCAAACACTATTTTATCGTAAGGTTTCCTCAGCGTGCCGGGGCCCTCAGGGAATTCCTTGTGGATGTCCTGGGTCCCACGGACGATATTACCCATTTTGAGTATACCAAGAAAAACAGCCGTGAAAGAGGTCCGGCCGTAATTGGCATCGAGGTTAAAGAAAAGGATGACTTTACTGCCCTGCTGGAAAGGATGAAGGAAAAGAAAATCAATTATGAATACCTGAACAACAGACCCGATCTTTTTCAGTTCATCATATAAGCCTCCGTCCGGTTATCCGGCCATAATGTCAGTCTCCCTGCAAACATTAAACAAATTATTTTGTTTAAGATGTAATCACACCAAACTCTTATCATGACATCACTTCAATTAATCCTTGTAATCCTGGGAGGACTTGTGGTTCTGTTTTTTTTGGCAGCAGCCTTCCTTCCTTCCAAAAAATCCTTGCAAAGGTCGGTAATAATTAACAAGCCCGCAGAGGAGATTTACAATCTGATCACTAATTTTGAGAATTACAAGAAATGGAACCCGTGGTCCCAAAGAGAACCGGAAGCCAAAGGGACCATGAGTGGAACCCCGGGTGAACCGGGACATTCCTGGACATGGGAAGGAAAAAAGATCGGAACAGGGAACCTTACCATCAAATCTGTCGAGCCCGGTAGAGAGGTGATCTCCGACCTTAACTTTATTTCCCCGAGGAAGATGGTTGCTACCGATCTTTGGAAATTTGAGCCGCTCGGAGAAAATGAAACCCGGGTTACCTGGGGACATGTCTCGGAACTGGGATATCCCATGGACCGGTATTTCGGACTCTTGCTGGAAAAAATGCTTGGCCCGGATTTTGAACAGGGATTGAAAAATCTTAAGGAATTGAGTGGAGACAAATCAACCGATAAGTGATAAAAAGAAGTTTTTTCTAAGCCTGGTTTTTCCCGGCTTCTTTCTTTTCCTTATCTGGTTCGTGAAGTTTATCGAGTTTGGATTAGAAACAGACCTGGGTCACCTCGGCATCTATCCCCTTCATCTTAAAGGATTGCCGGGATTGATTACCGGACCCCTGGTTCATGCTGATATTAACCACCTTTTCGATAACTCCATTCCGGTTTTTTTTCTTAGTCTGGCCATATTTTACTTTTACCGGGAACTGGCGTATAAGGTATTTTTCCTGATCTATTTCGGCACTAATATCCTGGTTTGGTTAATTGCCCGTGAATCTTATCACATCGGAGCCAGTGGACTTGTCTATGGTTTTGCCACCTTTCTCTTCCTTTCCGGGATCCTGAGAAAAAACCGCAATCTCATGGCCATATCCATGCTTGTGATCTTCCTTTATGGAAGCCTGGTTTGGGGACTTTTCCCCTTCGATTACAAAGTGTCCTGGGAAAGCCATCTTATGGGAGCCATTTGCGGAATCCTGATTGCCATTTTATATCGGAAGGAAGGACCACCCTCCGATATAGAGAGGATTCCGGAAGAAGTTGAGGAGGGGGATGAGGACAACCCCCCACCCCTCAGTCATACCGGTTCCAATCTTAAAATCAACTATCCAAAACCCGAAGACGGATCGGTTTTGTAACTATTTTGCAGAATGTGTTGTTTACTACCGAAAGGGAAACCGAATTCCATTATTTTTGGCCATTTAAGGAAAAAGTACCATGCTGCTTAAAATGTACGAAGAAAATCCTAACCCCCGCTATCTCGATATGATCCTGGATACATTGAGAAACGGAGGTATTATAATCTATCCTACCGATACCATATATGGACTGGGCTGTGATATTTTTCAAACCCGTGCAGTGGAAAATATAGCACGGCTGAAGGGACTCAGACCGGAAAAAGCACAATTTTCATTCATTGTATCCGACCTTAGTCATCTTTCGGATTACACAAAATTTGTGGATAACGAAGTTTTTAAGCTGATGAAATCCTGCCTTCCCGGACCCTTCACCTTTATCCTGCATGCAAACAATAAGGTTCCAAAGATCCTTAAGAACAAGAAGAAAACCATAGGGATACGTATTCCGAATAACAATATTATCCTTGAAATTGTGCGTGAACTCGGGCATCCCATCCTGACCACTTCCATTCATGACAGCGACGAGATCATAGAATACACTACTGATCCTGAGCTTATTTACGATAACTTCAAAGATAAGGTCGACCTGGTTATTGACGGTGGAGCCGGAGGAAACATTCCCTCAACGGTAATTGACTGCACCGGAGAGATCCCGGAAATTCTACGACAGGGAGCAGGCATCCTGGAATAGATTATTTTCTCCAGAAACTGGGTGAAAGGATCACAATTACGGTAAACAATTCAAGACGACCTATCAACATGAGGAAGGACAAAAACCATTTTCCAAAATCCGGAATATGGGAAAAGTTTTCAACCGGACCCACCCTGCCTATTCCCGGACCTATGTTACCAAGTGTAGCGGCAACCGCTCCTGCAGAGGTCTCCAGGTCATAACTCATGGACGACATAACCACCATACTGGCAATAATGATCAGTATGTAAAATGAAACAAAAGCAAGTACATTCGTAATGATCTTTTCATCTACTGCCATCTTATTGAGCCTGACAGGGATTACTGCATTCGGATGGACCAGTCTTTTCAGTTCCAGAGCACTGTTTTTTAATAAAAGTAATACTCTTACGATCTTCACACTTCCCCCGGTAGAACCAGCCGAACCTCCAAAGAACATCAGCAGAAAAATAAGCATCCCCAGGATGGGTGTCCAGACCAGGTAATCGGAGGTTACAAAACCCGTGGTCGTCATAATGGAGACAACCTGGAAAAGGGAATCACGGAAAGCCTGCTCAAGATCCATATTCATGCTAAATACCATAACAGTGGCAATCACCAGGGTGAATCCTACCACAAAACCAAGGTAATAACGGAATTCTTCATTTTCTCTTATCTTCTTGAATCTCAAATGCATAGCAAAATAGGAAAGAGTGAAATTGGTTCCTGCCACAAACATAAAAAAGGAAATAACATAATGAATATAAGGGGAATCCCAATAGGCTATGCTATCCTGCTTGGTGGAATAACCGCCTGTGGCCATGGTGGTGAATGCATGATTAAGTGCATCAAAAAAGTTCATATCCCCAAGCCATAATAACAAAGCTTCCAGTAAGGTGAATATAATATAGATATACCATAATCGTTTTGCAGTGTCCTTAATTCTTGGGTGTAGTTTATCGGGAGTAGGGCCCGGCACTTCGGCCACAAAGAGCTGCATCCCTCCTATCCCCAAAAGAGGAAGAACGGCAATGGAAAGGACAATAATGCCCATCCCCCCCAACCATTGGGTCAGGCTTCTCCAGAACAGAATACCGTGTGACATCGATTCAATATCATTCAGAACAGACGCACCTGTGGTAGTAAATCCTGAGATGGTTTCAAAAAAAGCGTCGGTATAGGAAGGTAGAGAACTGGTAAAAACAAAAGGAAGTGAACCGAATGCCGAAAACAAAAGCCAACCCAGGGTAACCACAATGTAACCGTCTCTTTTGGTGATAGTCTTTTCTGCATCCCTGTTAAGCGCCCAGGCCAATCCGCCACTGAGGACCGTTATCATCCCTGATATGAAGAAATCCAGCACCTGGCCCTCCTCATAAATCAGGCTTACCGGTATGGAAAGCCACATAAAAAAGCCTTCGATCACAAGCAGAATGCCCAGTAACTGCAGAATAATGCGGATATTGATCATTAGCTGAAGAATTTACCCACAACCGAAACAGCGGAGGGCAGAGCAAAAACAACAACATGATCACCTTCCATGATCTCGGAATTCCCCCTGGCAATAAAACCTTTCCTCTCCCTTATAATCCCTCCAACAATGGCGTCAGGAGGGAATTCAATATCCTTGAGCTTCCCACGGGTGACCAGTGAGTCAGGTTTTGCCACAAATTCCATTACTTCAGCATCAGTGCCGGTGAGGCATTTAATGGAAGACACCTCAGTACTCATGGTAAACCTGAATATCCGGCTTGCCGCGATCAGCTTCTTATTGATGATTGTATCAATACCAATGTTTTCAGCCAGAGAAATATAATCTATATTTTCCACTTCGGCTATGGTCTTTTTAACCCCCATTCTTTTTGCCAGCAGGCAGGAAAGAATATTGGTTTCCGAATTTCCGGTTACCGCCACAAAGGCATCCATTTTGGATATACCTTCCTGCTTCAACAATTCCACATCCGATCCATCTCCATTGATAACCAGGGTATTATCAAGTGAATTTGAGATCTTATAACTTTTTTCCCGGTCACGTTCAACCAGTTTTACGTAGTGCTGATCTCCCAGATCTCTGGCAGCTCTGATCCCTATACGGCTGCCCCCGAGGATCATAATATTCCGGACTTCATAGTTCTCCTTTCCGGTATACCGGATAAGATTCTTAACCCCACCCTTATTGGAAATTACATAAACAAGATCACCTACCTGAAAGCGATCCTTCCCTCTTGGGATTATGGTATGTCCATTCCGGGTAATGGCAACTGCCCTGTATTCCAAAGCCATATCAGGATCAGTAATATCAATGAGACTCTTGTTGATTATCGGTGCATTTCCTTCCAGTTTGAAGGCATAGAGATGCAACTTCCCTCCCATAAAATCCACAACATCAGAGGTACTGGTCTGGGAAAGTAGTCCCACGATTTCACGTGCTGCAATTTTTTCAGGGTAGATCAAATAATCAATTCCCAGGGAAACAAACATCTCCCGGTTGTCGGAATAGAGGTATTCCTGATTGTCTATTCTGGCAATGGTTTTATCGGCTCCCATCTGCTTTCCGAGTATCGCAGCTGCAATATTGGTCGACTCAGCCTGGGTAACAGCTATGAAAAGATCAGCCTTCTTAATACCAGCCTCCTTAAGGATGCCTATGGAAGTGGCACCTCCCTCCAGAGTGAGCACATCATTGGAGGAGGCAATCTGCCTTAAGCGATCCGGATCGTTATCGATCACAGTAATATCGTGGTACTCATTGCTGAGCATTTTCGCAAGATGAGCACCCACTGCTCCCGCACCTGCAAGTATTATTCTCATAAAATATTTCCTCCGGAAATCACGGGGCAAATTAACCAATTATCTAACTAACAGCCTAAAGGTTTTCCCTTTTTTTAGCCCTGCAGGAGGGTATTTTTGATATAAATGCCCCACGGATTGACAAATCCCACAATTCAAACCCAAAGTTTTCATTTTCAATTGCTTGAATCTCGGAATCAGCATAGAACTTAGGACAAACCAGGCTTTCGAACCGGAAAGGAAGGTTTGCAATATCCCTTTGTGATAGTTTATTAAGAATCACAAGAATATCCACATCCAACTTAGCTTTGTCAAAGCTGCGATAACTTCGTTTCAAATTCCGTATGACCGCAATTCGTTTATGAGCAGACAAAAAAACAAATCCGTTTTCATCATCAAAAACCTTTATCCTGTCAGGATCTGTCCTTTCAAGGCTGCCAAGATTGTCCAGATAAACCGGTTCCGGTGTTTTTTGACGAATCCAGAAAGAAGCTGCAGCCCAGGCAAGATCGTCCTGAATATTATCATCCTCATAAAAATCAAACACCCAATGTTTATCTTCATAGCAAAGTCCGACAACCGGACCCTTCTGCAAATTATAAACCCCGAGAAAAGCTGGTGAGACTTTAATTTTTTCAGTAAGGATAAGGGATGCTGAAGTGAGCGTCAGGATCAATAAAAAAACAAGGTTTTGAAATCGACGGTAATATAGCCAACACAGTAGAACAACAGGAAGGATTATCAAAATCACAAGAAAGGATGTAGGTAAATAAACACCTTCGATAACCGGAGAGGGAAGTTTATTAATAAGCTCGACTATCTGGTTCATAAGCCAGGAAAATCTGAGTCCCACGGAGGTGAAAAAATAGGACAAAAAATCCACTGGAAGAAATACGCAGGATAACAGGAAACTGATCATCAGCAGGGTGACCATGGGTATAATAACCAGATTGGTAAATAAGAAATACACAGGAAAACTATGAAAATAGAACAGGGTCAGTGGTGCAGTAAAAACCTGAGCCGTTAAACTTACCATGACGAGTTCGACCGGGTATTTCCAGATTTGCCCAACCCCTTCTAAAAGCCGGCTGAGCCGGGGTTGAAATAAAACTATTCCCATTACCGCAGCATAAGAAAACTGAAACCCCAATTCATAGAGGAGAGCAGGATTTATCAGTAACAGTAAAAAGGCTGAAAGGACCACTGTATTAATAAGCTTGCTGTGTCGGTTTATGATCCTCCCAACATTCACAAGGGTGAACATCAGGCAGGCACGACAAACTGAGGGCGAAAGACCGGTGACCATCGCATAGCCCCAAAGGACCAGGATCCCAATAATCAAGGATAGAATTCTGCTCGTTTTTCCGTTTCCAAGGATCTTGAAAACAAAGCCCAGAAACATCCAGAATAATCCCACATGCAATCCGGAAACAGCCATGATATGCACCGCACCTGCCCGTGAATACTCGAGTCTTTGATCTTCTTCCAGGCCCGATTTATCCCCAAGTCCAATCGCCCTCAAAACCGATTTCTCCTCCTCCCCTCCCCATCCTTGCTCAATTCTGCTGCTTAGAAATCCCTCGATTCTGGCCGACCGGGTCCTCAGGTCATGAAGAGAGGAAAGGGTTATCCGAAGGTCATCCTTACGCAGAAATACACGGTAATAAATTTTCTTTCTCGCAAGAAATGAAGCATAATCGAATTCTCCAGGGTTTCCTAAGTTGGCGATCCTTCGAAGGGCGCAATGAACAAGAACCACCTGCCCGGGATCCAGTCCGGCAACCTCCAAAGATTTCTCCACATAGGCATAGATCAGCGTTCTTCGAGGAAATAAGACAGAATCATCGAAAGAACCGATTAGCCGAAGCTCAAGAAGTTGGGTTTTTTCCTTTTCCACTGGAAAGGATTCCAATTTGGCCAGCCAGGTATTTTCTGGGTACTCCAGGATTTCTTCCTTACTGTTTTGGGCAACGTACATAAACAGGGAAAACATCGCCAGGGTGGCAAGGATTTCAGAAAAATAAAAGTGTTTGAAATGTTTCTTTTCGATTAAAAAAAGGATTCCCCAGGCGAAAATCAGGATAAAGGTAATACCGGATCCGGAAAGCTTCCCGGCAGGAAGAAAATCCGACCCCAGGATTCCTGAAACTAAGAGCAAAAGAGGTTTAAGCGAGGGTATTCCTTCTGATATTTCCGAAACAGTCAATTTCATTCTACCCGTTTATGGAGAAAATAAAGAAATCTCGCTGTCCGAAAACCTAAAAAAATCGAACAAATCAGCATTAACACTGTTTAATTTTATATCTTGAAAAAATCTAACCTATTCCATAACATAAAATTTATTTTCTATGAGCGACCTGAAAACCACCTACCTGGGAATTGATCTGAAAAACCCCATCATAGTCGGCGCAAGTGATCTTTCCGCCAATGTTGAAAATCTTAAAGAAGCTGAAAAAGCCGGAGCAGCAGCTATTGTTTATAAATCTCTCTTTGAAGAGCAGATCCAGTTGGAAAACTATGAACTGGACAGACAGATGTCGGATTACAATGAAAGACATGCTGAAATGATTAATCTATTTCCGGATATTGATCATGCCGGCCCAAAAGAATACCTTTTTAATCTGAAAAAAGCCAAGGAGAGTGTAGGTATACCCCTCATTGCCAGCCTGAATGCTGTATACAAGGAGTCCTGGATCGAATATGCGAAACTCATTGAAGATCAGGGGGTGGATGCCATTGAATTAAACTTCTATCATGTACCGGTTGATTTTGAGAAAACCGGATCCCAAATTGAACAGGAACAGGTTGAGATCGTTAAAGAGATCAAGAAAATCTTAAATATCCCTGTATCTGTTAAGCTCAGCCCTTTTTATTCGAATGTAATGAATGTCGCCATGGCCTTCGACAAGGTTGAAGCCGATGGATTTGTCCTGTTTAATAAAATGTTTCAGCCCGAAGTGGATCTGGAAAAAGAAGAACACATCTCTCCATTCTATTTGAGCTCAGAGAATGATTATCGCCTGGCACTTCGTTTTGCCGGACTCTTGTACGGTCACACGGCAGCAAGCATTTGTGCAAGCGGTGGAATCTATGATGGAAAGGATATTATCAAATTAATCCTGGCAGGCGCCGATGCAGTTCAGGTGGTAAGCTCTCTTTACAAAAAGAAAATAAGCCATATCAGCACCATGCTTTCAGAAATTGAAGACTGGATGAAAGCAAAAAATTACAGTTCCCTGAAAGAGATTTTGGGCAAGCTTAGCCGGAAGAAAATGACTGATCCTTATGTTTATAAACGAGCTCAGTATATTGAATTGATTATGAAATCCGGTGATCTGACCAAAGATTACAGTATCAGATAGTTTTTTTAGTGGTGGGGATAGAAGTGCGTGTCCGAGAGGGCACGCATTTTTTATTTCTTGGAAGGGTAAACGATCTTATAACTGGTATCTACCTTACCTTTGGATATGGCTGCGAGCCTGCTGTTCAAAAGGCGTTTCCGCAGGGGATTAAGTTTGTCAACAAAAAGAATTCCTTCAAGATGGTCATATTCATGCTGAATAATTCTTGCCTGAATACCCTCATATTCTTCATCGTGAAAATTCCAGTTCCGGTCATAATACTGAATACGTAGCTTTTCCTTCCGGCTTACATCCTCCCTTATTTCGGGGATACTCAGGCAGCCTTCATTAAAAACCCATGGATTACCGGCTTCTTCAATAATCTTAGGATTTATAAACTCCTGCCGGAAATTTTCAACATATTCTTCATCCTCCTCATCAGCCTGAGCAGCATCGACTACAAAAAGGCGCAGTGATTTTCCGATCTGGGGTGCTGCGAGTCCTACCCCTTCAGATGCCTCCATGGTCTCAAACATATCATCGATAAGTTGATTAAGACCCTCAAAATCCTTTTCGATGTCCCGGGCTTTTTTTCTCAGGACGGAACTACCATAAACATATATTGGATAGACCATTACACAAGCTTTTCTTAACACATAATAATTTATGAACCTGATTGTTCACTTTGTATCTCCTTTCTTTGCAAATAGGATTGCAGGATAATTGCAGCACTGACCATATCAATGGTTTCCTTGTTTCTTCTTTGTTTCTTACCGGCACCGGCATCAATCATGGCTTTTAGAGCCATGCTTGAGGTGTACCTTTCATCCTCAAATTCAACCTTGATTCCCGGATGTTTCCGGCTTACGGCAGTTGCAAATGCCCGGATCTCGGTAAAAATTTCGGAGTCGCTGTCGTCGGCTCTTTTCGGATGGCCAAGAACCAAGACATCTACTTTCTCTTTGTGAAAATACTCCTCAAGAAAGGAGAAAATGTCATTCCTTTTCACGGTAGTTAAAGGATTGGCAATGATTTGCATAGGGTCGGTTACTGCTATCCCGATCCGTTTACTTCCATAGTCAACCGCCAAAATTCTTCCCATCGTGCAAAAATACAAAAAATGATGATTGCCTGTAATAAAACGGGCCGGCTAAGAATTGCCGGCCCGTTTGTAGTTCAGGTTTGTTATTTATTATTCCGTTACTGAATAATTCATTGCAGCCATACGTTTGTAGGCATTATACCGCCACTTTGCATTCTCCTCGGCAGCTTTGAATAACTTCTCCGCTTCTTCGGGGAAAGATTTGACCAGTGAAGTATACCTTACTTCAGACTTCAGGAAATCCTGGAACAAGGACCAGTCCGGCTCTTTCGAGTCCATCTCGAAGGGATTATTTCCTTCTGCCACGGTAGGATTATATCTCCACAAGCTCCAGTATCCTGCTTCGACCGCTTTTTTCTCCTGTGCCTGAGTGGCACCCATTCCTGCGCGAAGACCGTGATTGATACAGGGAGCATAGGCGATAATGAGACTGGGTCCTGGATAAGCTTCCGCTTCGCGGATTGCCTTGAGGTATTGTGACTGATTGGCACCCATAGCTACCTGAGCAACATAGACATATCCATAGCTCATGGCCATTACACCAAGATCCTTTTTCCGGATTTTTTTACCCGAAGCAGCGAATTTGGCAACCGCACCCACAGGTGTCGATTTGGATGCCTGTCCGCCGGTGTTCGAATAAACTTCAGTATCCATAACGAGGACATTTACATCCTCTCCGGAAGCCAGAACATGATCCAGTCCGCCATAACCGATATCGTAAGCCCATCCGTCTCCACCAAAGATCCAGACTGACTTTTTGATAAGGTATTGTTTCAATTTAAGGATTTCAGCTGCCACACCCGATTTTTCTTTTTCGCAGGCGGCAATCACTTTTGCAGACGCCTCGACAGAACCTTCTGCATTATCTGCATTCTCAATCCATTCGGTGAAAGCTGCTTTGGTCTCTTCAGCAAGGCCGTTGCTTAATGCACCTTTCATTAATTCGGCGAGGTGAAGTCTGAGTTGGTTAACACCGGTAGCCATTCCAAATCCGTATTCCGCATTATCTTCGAAAAGGGAATTTGCCCAGGCAGGACCCTGACCCTTATTATTAACCACATAGGGAGTAGATGGAGCTGATCCACCATAGATAGATGAACAACCGGTTGCATTGGCTACCATCATTCTATCCCCAAACAGTTGTGTAATAAGCTTGATATATGGGGTCTCTCCACAACCAGCACAGGCACCTGAAAATTCGAAGAGGGGTTGTGCAAATTGAGAATTTTTGACGGTTTTGGATTTTTCCATCAGGGTATCCTTATAGCTAACGTTTTCAGAAAGATAATTCCATCTTTCGAGTTCTGCTTCCTGGGTACCCAAAGGCTTCATAATTAGCGCCTTCTCTTTGGCAGGGCAAACATCGGCACAGTTGCCACAGCCCGTGCAATCGAGAATCGAAACCTGGATCTTATAATCCAGTCCGGCAAGAGCCTTTCCATTTGCCTTTACTACAGGGGTACCTTCCGGCATGCCTGCTGCTTCTTTTTCATCAATAAGGAATGGACGGATACATGCATGAGGACATACATAGGAACACTGGTTACACTGAATACAATGCTCGGGTTGCCATTCCGGAACATTTACCGCGATACCCCGCTTTTCGTACTGGGTGGTTCCTGCAGGGAAAGTTCCATCTTCTCTGCCCACAAAGGAACTAACCGGAAGGTCATCACCTTTCATGAGATTCATGGGTTCGGCAACATTTTTATAGAAATCAGGAATATTTCTATCGTCCTTTTCCTTTTCAGACTTAAGTTTTGACCATTCAGCAGGAACCTCAACCTGTTCAACCTCACCACCTTTTTCCACTGCAGCGAAATTCATTTTCACAATTTCTTCTCCTTTAAGACTGAAGGATTTTACGATGAATTTTCGCATTTCTTCTACTGCATCTTCATATGGAATTACATTGGCAATTTTAAAGAATGCGGATTGCATAATAGTATTGGTTCTTCCACCCAGACCGATCTCTTCTGCAATTTTTGTTGCATTAATAATGTAGAATTTGATTTTGTGATCGGCCATATACTTCTTCAAGGAGTTAGGAATCCTTTTTTGGGTTTCCTCAGCATCCCAGATAGAATTAAGAAGAAAGGTCCCACCATCCTTCAAGCCTTTGAGCATGTCATACTTGTCCAGGTAGGACGGCACATGACAGGCAACAAAATCGGGAGTGGAAACCAGATAGGTCGATTTGATCGGCGTATCCCCAAATCTGAGATGTGAGGTGGTTACCCCACCGGATTTCTTGGAATCGTAGGCAAAATATGCCTGACAATACTTATCGGTTGATTCCCCAATGATCTTAATTGAGTTTTTGTTGGCACCTACGGTACCATCGGCTCCGATACCATAGAATTTTGCTTCATAGGTGCCTGCCTTGGATGTAAGCAGGGGTTCTCCCATGGGCAGTGAAAGGAAGGAAACATCGTCGACGATGCCAACCGTAAATCTCTGTTTGGGTTCCTTCATTTTGAGGTTATCGAAAACAGATTTGATCTGAGCAGGCGTAGTATCCTTTGAACTTAGACCGTATCTTCCACCCACAATAACAGGAGCATCTTTTTTACCATAGAAGAGATCCCTTACATCGAGATAAAGAGGTTCACCGTTGGCACCAGGTTCTTTTGTACGGTCAAGAACTGCTATTCTTTTGACGCTGGAAGGCAATACTTTGAAGAAATACTTTCCTGAGAATGGCCGGTAGAGATGGCAGGTGATAAGTCCGACCTTCTCTCCTTTGGACATCAGATAATCTATGGTTTCCTGAATGGTTTCGGTAACCGAACCCATAGCTACAATAATATCTTCCGCATCAGGAGCACCATAATATGTGAAGGGATGATACTCTCTTCCGGTTATTATAGATAATTGCTGCATGTAATCTTCCACTACATCAGGCACCCTTTCATAGAAAGGATTTGCTGCTTCCCTCGCCTGGAAGTAGATGTCAGGATTCTGAGCGGTTCCACGGGTTACTGGGTGCTCAGGGTTCAAAGCAGCCTCGCGGAACTCCTGAAGTGCATCCTTATCAATAAGTTTTCCAAGTTCTTCCATTTCGGGTGCTTCCACCTTCTGAATTTCATGAGAAGTACGGAAACCGTCAAAGAAATGGAGGAAAGGTATTTTAGTTTTTATGGCAGCCAGATGGGCTACACTTGCGATATCCATGATTTGCTGAACGCTGCTGGTTGCCAGCATGGCAAATCCGGTATGCCGGGCACTCATCACGTCACTGTGATCACCAAATATAGAAAGAGCCTGAGCTGCCAGACTTCTGGCCGAAACATGGAATACAGCAGGAAGTAATTCACCGGAAATTTTATACATGTTTGGGATCATCAGAAGAAGACCCTGAGAAGCCGTATAAGTGGAGGTTAATGCCCCGGCTTGCAGGGATCCGTGTACTGCCCCGGCGGCTCCCCCTTCCGATTGCATTTCGGTAACACGAACAACTTCACCGAAAATATTTCTCTTCCCGTGAGAAGCCCATTCATCAATATATTCTGCCATAGTAGATGACGGAGTAATGGGATAAATTGCAGACACTTCACTGAACATATAGGCAATGTAAGATGCTGCGAAATTCCCGTCACACGTCATGAATTTCTTTTTGTCAGCCATTGTTATAAATGATTAATAAGTATTTAATAATAAAAACGTTAAGTGTTATTTTAGGAACGCAAGACAAAATTAATATAATAGGGGAATTAAAAAGATGATTTTGGAGGGGTTGAGCTTATATATATTGAGTTCAAATAAGGGGAATGGAGTGAAGATTGGGGATGTGGGGATTTGGGGATTTGGGGATGCAAAATGCCGTTATTAATAACGGCATTAATAACGGCATTCCAAAAATAAGATAAATACGATAAGAGGCTATAGTTCCTAGTTATTCTGCATTCATGGAGATAATAAACTCCTCGTTGGTTTCGGTTTTAGAGAGTCTGTCGAGAAGAAAATCCATGGCTTCCACAGAGGTCATATCGGAGAGATAATTCCGAAGGATCCAGATCTTATTCAGCATTCCTTTCTCCAGCAGGAGATCTTCACGTCGTGTACTGGAAGCGTTGATGTCCACTGCCGGCCAGACTCGTTTGTTTGACAATTTCCTGTCGAGTTGGAGCTCCATGTTACCCGTACCCTTGAACTCCTCGAAAATAACATCGTCCATCTTGGAACCGGTTTCGGTAAGAGCTGTGGAAATGATTGTGAGAGATCCGCCATTCTCGATATTTCGGGCTGCGCCAAAGAATCGCTTGGGTTTATGAAGGGCATTTGCATCCACACCTCCGGAAAGAACCTTTCCCGAAGCAGGGGCAATGGTATTGAAGGCCCTTGCAAGACGTGTAATGGAATCAAGGAGAATCATAACGTCGTGACCACATTCAACCAGTCTTTTGGCTTTTTCAAGTACGATATTTGCGACTCGCACATGTCTTTCTGCAGGCTCATCGAAGGTAGATGCGATGACCTCGGCGTTCACATTTCTGGCCATATCGGTAACTTCCTCCGGCCTTTCATCGATAAGCAGAATGATCATGTAAACCTCGGGGTGATTTGCGGCAATGGCATTGGCAATATTCTGCAGAAGAATAGTTTTACCGGTTTTTGGTTGGGCAACGATAAGTCCCCTTTGTCCCTTTCCAATGGGTGAGAACATATCTACAACTCTGACCGACATATTGTTATGTCCGTTTCCGATGAGGGTGAATTTTTCATCGGGGAAAAGGGGTGTAAGGTAATCGAAAGGTACCCTGTCACGAATATAGTCGGGTGAACGGCCATTTATTTCTTCCACTTTTATCAGGGGGAAATACTTTTCTCCTTCTTTGGGTGGCCGAATGGTGCCCTTAACGGTATCTCCAGTTTTTAGACCAAATAGTTTGATTTGGGATTGGGACACATAGATATCATCCGGAGAATTCAGATAATTATAGTCGGCCGAACGGAGGAATCCGTATCCATCAGGCATAATTTCAAGAACTCCGGAATTGGAGATCAGGCCTTCGAAATCATACTTATCGTTTTGTCTTCGGTCCGGTCGCTTATTCTGAAACCCGTTTTTCTCATGGCCGGGATACTTTCGGTCCCTGTGATCATCCCCACCGGATCTCTGATCATCGTAACGCCCTTTGGATCCCTCCTCCCGGTGTCCCCGATTATCGTTCTTTTGAAAGTTTCTTCTCTGATCCTCTTTCGGATCCTTATTTACCGGCCGTTCCTGTCCTGACTGAGATGTTCGGTTATCTCTCGAGGCCTGGATTTCACGAGGTTTGTTAGAATCTTTGTTCTGATGAGGATCCGTCTTCACCGTTTCCTCCTTTTCGGTCTTTTTGGGCCTTCCTCTTCTGGGCTGCTTTCTGGGGGAATTAGATTTATCTTCTCCCCGCGGACCTCTTCGATTGTCCTCTGCTTCCTTTTGGGTATTTTTGGAAGATTTTGCTTCTGAAGCATCGATGGCTTGTTGATCAAGAATTTTGTATATCAAATCCTGTTTTTTATAGGACTCGACTCTTTTAATCTTTAAATCTTTTGCAATAGTGCGTAATTCGGCCAGAAGCTTCTTGTTTAGTTCAAGAATGTCGTACATATTCTGTAAATAGGAAATTAATTATTAATATGAAAATAATCTTGTTCAGATTAAAAAGTAAATCAATTATGATGAAATTGAAAGTATGTGTAACGCAATAACTGGATAGTTCCGGGAGTGAAAAACCAATGCAATATTAAATTAATTAATTTATAACGCCAAATTTTCACGGATTATTTGCAAAAACATGCAAAAAAACAGTGAAAATGAATCTAATGTTCTGAAAAATAATAAATTTGAACTGATTCTGTGGTTAATGAACAACTATTTACTTAAGAATGTTTATTCTGTAGTACGAAAAAAAAATCTCTTGTAACCGTAACCCTTCGCCATTCCTTACGTATAAATGCCAAACACGCCCGAACCATGAGACAGCTTAAAATTATTAAGCAGGTCACCAATCGTGAAACTCCCTCTCTGGATAAATACCTGCACGAAATTGGAAAAGTCGACCTGATCAATGCCGAGGAAGAAGTTGAACTTGCACGGCGAATTAAAAAGGACGACCGAGTTGCTCTCGAAAAACTCATCAATGCAAATCTCAGGTTTGTGGTTTCTGTTGCTAAACAATACCAGAATCAGGGATTAAGTCTTCCGGATCTGATTAACGAAGGTAACCTCGGATTGATCAAGGCTGCTCAAAGATTCGACGAAACACGGGGTTTCAAATTCATTTCCTATGCCGTTTGGTGGATACGGCAATCCATTCTTCAGGCACTTGCAGAACAGGCCCGCATTGTACGCCTTCCCCTAAATAAAATAGGCTCCATAAATAAAATAAACAAAACCTTTAATGAGTTGGAGCAGAATTTTGAAAGGGAACCTACCATCCTGGAAATCGCACAGGCTATGGAACTGGCACCCGACGATATTAAAGATGCCATTAGGTCCTCCGGCAGGCACGTTTCCATGGACGCTCCCTTGCAGGAAGGAGAGGATGGAAACTTGTACGATGTACTGTTGAATTCAGACACTCCCAGCCCCGACCGCGAACTGCTGAATGAATCACTCCGCAAAGAAATTGAAAGGGCTCTATCCACTCTTACCTTCCGAGAAGCCAGTATCATACGGCTCTATTTTGGGTTGAACGGTAAACACCCACATACCCTTGAAGAAATAGGAGAAGAATTTAATCTTACCCGGGAACGCGTGAGACAAATCAAAGAAAAAGCTATCAAAAGACTGAAGCATACCACCCGGAGTAAAATTCTCAAGAGTTATCTGGGTTGATTATCCCATTTTCATAGAGACCTGCAATGGAGCACAGACAGGAAATTCCTGTCTTTTTTTTTATCTTTGAAATTAAAAAGAATGCCCATCCTATCCCCTTCCATTCTGAATTCCAATTTCCTGAATCTAGGAAATGAAATTGAAATGTTGAACAAGAGCGAAGCCGACTGGATACACCTGGATGTGATGGACGGGAATTTTGTTCCCAACCTGAGCTTCGGACTCCCCATTATCAGTCAGATACGGAAAGTAACAAAGAAACCCCTCGATACCCACCTTATGATTTCAAATCCGGATCTGTACCTTGAATCTTACCGGGATGCAGGTGCAGATATACTGACTGTACACCTTGAAGTCTGCCCCCACCTTCATCGCACCATTCAAAGGATCAGAGATCTGGGAATGAAACCTGCCGTATCTTTGAACCCCCATACACCAGTCAGCATGCTTGAGAATATTCTTGAGGACCTCTTTATGGTGCTGATTATGACGGTGAATCCAGGATTTGGCGGACAAAAATTCATTCCGGAGTCTGTCAACAAGATCCGAACCCTAAGAAAAATGATAGATGAAAAAAATCTGGGCACCTTAATTGAAATTGACGGAGGAGTTGACCTGAGTAATATTGAGACGCTTGCCAGATCGGGCGTTGATGCATTCGTTGTGGGTAGCGCTATTTTTAAATCTGATGATCCTCAAGGGATGATCCGCAAAATGAAAAGATAGTTTTTGGTATCCTTCCCCCTTTTCCGGGAATGATTTCACATTGATTGATTTTCAGTTTTACTCCTTTCCTTCCACAAAATCCTCAAGGTAAAGAAAACGACTGCTTAATCTACCATCTTTTGCAATACAGGCCCTATCGATGATCTTCGAATCCAATTCCCCCATCAGTGCAGGAAAGACCTCAGAGATAAGTTTGGATCCAAAATCTTCGGATGCATCCCGGGGAAGCTCACCAGGGAGATTATCAACCGCCATAATGGTTAAGGAATCTCTCCGGAAGGGCTCCGTTTCCTTTCCTGATTGCGGGTCATACCCATAAAAAGGTTGCTGAATGGTGGAAGCCCTTAGGGTAGAGGGAATAGGTCCATTCACATCGCAACTAACATCGGCAATAATACGGATCCTGAATTCTTCCTTTTTCATATCTTCGGGAGTGAGAAAAACCGGAGACCTCGGGTCCCAGAAATGGCAGGCGATCCACATATTTACAACCGAGGTATAAGGCAGGAAAGTGGTTTCATATTCTTCAGGAAAATTAAAAAAATGATCCAGATTGAATGCTTGTCCGTCTATCCGCTTTACATAATGCCAGGGGTCAATCTGGGCATAGACCGCACTGTCAGGTTGGATATTCATGAGATCCTCCGGACTCAGTCTGGTGATTCCTGCATGGGTCAGAGTTTCCATGGCACCCTGTGCAACTCTCCCTCCACCGGTAATAAGAATCCGGTATTGATTAATTTCAATATCCTTAAGTTGCCCGAGCATCTCTCTCTTATCCTTGCACTGCCAGGCCGGCTTGAGGTTAAATTTCCTGAATCTGATACCATAAGCTCTCAGGGCATTGTAAGCGCCTACGATTCCGGCCCATTTCCCAAAAGCTACCACCCTGTTATTATCGTATTTGGTTAAATATTCATAATCGATCAGTTGTATCTTTTTTTCCAAAACCGCCCTTAGCAATCCACGGTTATGAGGCTGTCTCTTTGCGGTGTGAGAGAAAAAAAGATAAGTCTTTCCCGGGATAAGCGCATTTACGGAAACCTCTTTCACACCCAGGAGAATATCACAATCACTCAGATCCTCAGAGGCAGGTACCCCCGCATTTTCGTATTCCCTGTCTGTAAAAGCCCTGTAACCATCCGGTTGATAAACGATCTCTGTACCGGGCCAGGTATCCATAACTTCCCTGCATTGCCGAGGAGTTAGCGCGACCCGATGATCGGGGGGATTTTTCGTTTCCCTTAGTATGCCAATTTTCATAAGGAGGTATTTGAATATCAAATGTAGGAAAAAAATGGGGATGGAGGGCATTGCCTCCAACTTAGCGACTTAAACTGCTGATATATAGGCATAAAAGC
>CAZNFR010000052.1:25138-25409 GCA_964572225.1 uncultured Bacteroidaceae bacterium | reverse complement strand
GGTACCAACTGTGGTACTCTTAACAAGGACAGTTGCCCCGATCAATGGTTCTCCTGTGGCTGCATCGGTAATGGTACCGGTTATCTGCCTTTGGGCAAGTAAATGAGGTACGCACATTAACCAAAGGAAAACCACCATAGGCAGTTTAATCTTAGTTAATAGTTTTTTCATGTTAGTTAGTTTTATGAATGATTGATTTACGAAAGACAATGTTAACAAAAAAAAATGAAAATAGAATGGAAGGTCAATATTTAAAGGGAAAATTTAGATT
>CAZNFR010000052.1:17251-25128 GCA_964572225.1 uncultured Bacteroidaceae bacterium | reverse complement strand
TGGCCTTCAATTCCACAATCGTGGACATGTTTTATTAAATAATTGTTTTATTAACAACTAACTAAAAATTTCAGCTTATGAAAAAATTTAACTTAATTCTTCTTCTTGCTGTAATCAGCTTTGGCGTTTCTGCTCAGGGCATTTTCACCAACGTATGGTACAATGCAGGAAACTTCGACGGTAATGCTGACGGAACTCCCGACCTCATGGCCGACATTCCTTTCAACAAACTTACCGTTGTTGCCAAAAAAGCAGCTTACGACGTAGTTATTGAAGACCTCGATGACATTGGAATCGCCGACATCTGGGATCGTCTTGGTGACGAGCAGTTTATTGCTAATGGAACCGACGTTAGCGGTGGTGATTTTTATGATCTTGATGGTGATGCTACTTATGGTTCATCTTTCAAAGTTTTCTACGATGATGAGATGCTTTATATCGTAGCAAAATATGTTGATGCCAACGACCAGGTGCAGGATGCAACCCAGGGCTGGGAGTTTAGCTATCAGACCAGAGGAACCGACATTGACCGTTACGAAGCAGGTTACCAGCTGGCTAGTCCTGACAGTACCCTTCGCCAGATCAATACTCAGTATTGTGCCTTTATCGAACTCGGTGCTGGTAAAGCTCAGTTAATGGAAAATGGTATCACGGATAATGCACGGAATAAAGGACAAGAAGGAGCATGGTCAGCACCTATTGGTGCTGGCGGTACTTACGAATACAACTGGAGCGTTGATGCAGATAACACTGTTTGGGCAGTTCTGGGTATGGCATTCGAAGATTTCCTGATCTACATGGTTGACGAATGGGGCGCATATGATGCCGCAAACTATGAAAGTCTGGACCCAACGGTAACTGGTAAAATTGCTTTCGAAGCTAAGTCAAGAGGTGCAACTTCTGAAGACTATGCTGCAGGTACCAGACTAGAGTACTGGTGGAGTGGAACCGACAACAACAGCTACAACTCTCTGTACTGGAACGGTTATCTCGAATTCAGCGATGAAACTTTCGTTCCCGTTTCCTATGACAAGATTTCAGCTGATCGCGAAAAATTTGCGTTCATCGTTGACAACAACCTCAAATTCAAAGGATTTGATGGTCCCGTTGACCTCGAAGTTTATTCTATCGTAGGACAGAAAGTTATGTCTGCAAGAAATGTTAACACTCTTAATGTTTCTGACCTTGAAAGAGGAATTTACCTGGTAAAAGTTGCCGGTGAAGAACAAGCTTTCAAAGTTATGAAGTAAGAGCTTCTTAGAAATAATCAAAAAAGCCGTTCCAACTGGAACGGCTTTTTTGTTTCAACCGTATTGGAAATTGACCTTAAAAAACTCAGTGATTAAATAGCGCTTCAATCTTCTCGTCCACTTCATAGCCCGCAGTCCTGATCCTTATATATACCTCCCGGGCTGCCTCCATATCCCCCCACTCTATATGAAGAAGTAATTTAGCATAGAGTAAGCGAAAAGGATCGCCACCCTCAGTGAGCCCTTTATCAAGATAGCTGATCGAAGGTTCATAGAAACCAAGGATGGAAAGACTTCTGGCCACAGATATATAATTGGCTGCCTCTGTATCTCCTTCCGAGATTTTTATCGATGCGCTTTGAATCCCGCTTATTTCATTTAAAATTTCTTCAATATTCCTATCCTGGGTCAAATTATGGACCTTTCTGAAATAATCGAGGGATTGATCAAATTCTGTCAAAAACAGATGGGTGTATCCTGCCTGAATTAATGCAGGTTCAAAAAGGGAATCCTGAGAGTAGACCACATCTATATCAAAAAGTGCAGCTTCGGGCCACCCCGCACGGGTTAACAATTCCGCTCTTTTTACCAGGGCTGAATGGTTGTCATCCGTATTCACCAGTTTCTTATTGACTCTTTCGATCTCTAACCAGATATCCTGATCTTCCAGTATATTCATCTTTTCCTGTTGGTAAACCGAACTCTCCATATTCTTACTTAGGGCCTCATTAATGTAATATTTTGCCGAGTCAAACTGCAACTGATTCCGGAAACAGACGGCCATTAAATAGTCAATCTCGGAATCCGGACCGAACACCTCACTGATATGATTCAATCCATATCTTGCCTCGGTAAAATAGGAGCTTTCAATAAGAAGCCGGCAATATTTTAGGGATTGGTCCATATCCTTGTGAACTCTGAAAATATAGTCCATATAGGCCATCCTGAGAGGGAATGATCCGGCCTTTTCCGATTTCTCCAGTGTCTGAATCCTTTGCACCGGATCAGGTCCACATGAATAAATCAGGATAACACAGAGCATCAGTAAAAAGAACAGACGGTTGGATTTCAATTTCATGGTCTTAATTAAAATACATTTGATTAAACCAGGAAAGCAGGGAATCCCCCACCATCCGGTGTCCGAATTCATTCCAGTGATTATCTCCTTTAATATAATACCTGGAAACCACAATCTCGGGATTCTCCCTGTTTACAAACAAGGGGAAAAGATTCAGAAATGAAATTCCTTCATCTTCAGCAATACTCCTCCAGCGTTCTGTAAAGTAATCTTCCTGCATTCCTTTACGAATCTGGGAATGCCATGGATGAACAGAGATGATCAGTTCAATATCATGTTCCCGGCAAAGGGAATTTAGTTCCTGAATGTGCATGCTTCCCAGATCTATACCCAGGTCGGCCAGTTGCCTGAACTCATCGTCGTAATACCAGTCTCCAACTCCATGGAACTGAGGATTCGATAACAGGGTGTTGTCATCAAAGTGATCAAAAAATCCGGAATAGAGTTCCAGGGTATTGTTGTTTCCATCCGCTTCCCTCAACTGGTCAAATACCTGAGCGTTCCGGTTAAACTCTTCCAATTCTTTCTGTCGGCGAATGGAATTAATAAGGTAGTATATTGAAGAATTTGCTCTAAGGGTATTGTGGGCATTTAATTTAAACAATTCCCAGGTCCGGGACCCTGACTCAGGTTCAAAATTCTCATACACCAGTTCATTTTGCAAATCAGAAATATCGATCAAAACAAAAATATAATCCGGAATAAATCCATCTTCCTCAATCAGATACCTGGCTCTAAGCAAGGCTATTTTCGGACTGTAACTTATACAGGAGGCATTGTAAACATCCACCCCCGATTTGAGAAGACTATCCTGAAGAATCCCTGCAAAGCTAAGGTTGAAGGGGACGCCCACTCCTTCCGAATGGGAATCACCCAGGATCAACAGGGTTGACTTATCAGGATCGGTGTTCACCTTTCGGGTCGATCCGTCAACCATACCCAAAGAATTGGTTTTAATCGGGTATATTAAGGAACCCCATGCAGTAAGCATATCCTTTCCCGGCAGGAGTCCGTGATGATAATAAAAATGCTTGGTTCTGACAGCATTATAATCTGTTGGAATAATGATAAATGAACTTAGAAAATCAAGCAGGGCGATAATCAACAGAGAAATAAGAACTCGAAAAATTACTTTTAACATGGCTTATCCTTAAAATTACCAGGGATCTTTAAAATCATCCTCTGAATATAAATGATTCCTTTCATGATAATAGCTGTCTTCCCTTTTATTCAGCATCATAAAGTCTTTCCTGAACAACCGGGATAGCAGGGCAACAGGAAGGAGGACCAGGAAATACGTGGTGCCCAGTATGATTCTTGACATAAACCACCCGATCTTTTCTGCAAGCAAAAACCAGAAGATATGTAAATACCGCGAAAAACCTGCCGAGATCATTGCGAGAAATCCGAGTCCGAATATCAGGTAAAGGATCCATTTATGCTCAATCCCCCACCTGAATTCAATGAGGAAGTATACCGCCAGGAATCCAAGCATAATGGTGATGGCAGTCTCCTTATGTTTAAGCCGGTCCATTAAAACAGGGTATAAATAAATGGAGCAATTGCAGAGTTACCGCCAAAAACCAAAAGTATCCCGATGAGGACCAGAAAAATGATAACGGGAATCAGCCACCACTTCCTGCGATGCCTGATAAATCTCCATAAATCTTTTGCAAAGCTCATTTTATAATAATTAGTGTTTTATTTCAATCCGGTTTCAATTGCTCTCTCCACCCCTTTTCCTTCCATTCCGGTTGTTCGGTTTTAAGAAATACAAAATTTCCCATCACGAGAACATCCATTTCCGTTCGCATAAAACAAATATAGGCATCCTCTGGTGTGCAAACAATAGGTTCTCCCCGTACATTAAAACTGGTATTTACAAGCACCGGACATCCTGTCTTTTCGTAAAAATCGGTTAGGAGGCCATGTAGTTCCGGATTAAATTCTTTGTGCACTGTCTGAAGACGGGCCGAATAATCCAGGTGGGTAACTGCGGGGATATCAGACCTTTCAAAATATAACCTCTCGGTCAGATCTCTTTCATAATAATCGGCAGGAAGTTTATGCCGGTGTTTTATGTTAACCCAGTCAATTAGTAACATGTAGGGAGATTCAATGCCCGTTTCAAAGTATTCCTTTCTCCTCTCCGCCAGTATGATGGGGGCAAAAGGACGAAAACTCTCTCTGAACTTAATCTTAAGATTCAGTTTTTTTTGCATATCCTTATTCCGTGCATCACCCAGGATAGATCGGTTTCCCAACGCTCTGGGCCCGAATTCCATTCTTCCCTGGAACCATCCGGTTACCAGTCCAAGATCCAGATACCCTACTATTTTCCTGTTCCTTTCCTTAAGGTCCGGAATCAGGTCATAGACTGCACCATACTTGCGAATCACTTTAAGAATATCCTTATCTGTAAAAGAAGGCCCAAGGAGAGAACCCTTCATAAGATCTTCGGGTGTTTCGCTTCGCTTTTGATTAAAGTAAATATGGTAAGCAGCCAGGGCAGCACCCAAAGATCCGCCTGCATCGCCTGCAGCGGGTTGGACGAAAATATTATCGACCAGGCCTTCTTTGATTATTTTCCCGTTGGCAACACAATTCAGTGCTACACCACCGGCAAGACATAAGTTTTTCTCTTTGAGCTGCCCCTCTGTTTCTTTAAAACCGAAGCTGATCATCTTCATAACAATTTCTTCAGTTATATTCTGAATGGCCAGGGCAAGATCACAATGGTGCTGCTGAAGTTGAGATTCATCCCTGCGGCGAGGGAATCCAAAGAGACTTTCCCATTTTCGGTCGGGAACCATTCTAAGACCGGTCGCATAGCTGAAATACTTTTTATTCAACCATACCGAACCGTCTTCTTTTATATCGATTAGAAATGACCGTATAGTTTCTTCAAATTTACGAACCCGATCCGAACCGGGAATCCCATAAGGAGCAAGTCCCATCAGCTTGTATTCTCCCGAATTGACCCTGAATCCAAGATAATAGGTAAAGGCAGAATAGAGAAGTCCGACACTATGGGGAAAATGCAATTCCTTCAATACTTTAATCCGGTTATCGTATCCAAGAGAGATGGAAGCGGTTGACCATTCCCCCACTCCATCAATGGTTACGATAAGAGCCTTATTGAAAGGAGAGGTAAAAAATGCACTCGCAGCATGGGATAGATGATGTTCCGGAAAAAGAAGCAAAGAGTTATCGGATGAGTAATCACCAATCTTTTTCAACTCTCTCTTTATAAGATTTTTGAGAAACATTTTCTCTTTAACCCAAACAGGGATAGATGTAACGAAAGAGGCAACCCCTGAGGGAGCAAAATTATAGTAGGTTTCCAGCAGGCGTTCAAACTTTAAAAAAGGTTTGTCATAAAAGACAATAGCATCCAATTGCGAGAGAGTGTAACCGGATTCATCAAGGCAATACCGGACGGCATTTTCCGGAAATGAAGGATCATGCTTTTTCCGGGTAAATCTTTCCTCCTGAGCAGCCGCAATGATATTCCCGTCGGAAATCAGAGCAGCGGCAGAATCGTGATAAAATGCGGATATTCCCAGAATTACCATAGAAATCGTAGTTCAAATATTCTTATGTGTGCCCGGGTTCATTTAATGTGCAGGACTGTTCCGGACAGGAAGTAGCAAATATAATATATATAGTGTAAATTAAATGGTTTGAACCAAATGTGATCAAGAATTCTGAAAATTAGTAGCAAAAGCCTGACACTTTTTTTTTAAATTTAGAGATTGAAATTTTGTTTTCACTAATACACTCCTGCCATGAAAAAGATTTTCTTGCTTCTTTTCGTAACCTGCCTAATTAATATCAATATGTATTCCCAGGATAAATATCTGCCAACCCAGGAAAATCTGGATAACCGGGAATGGTTTCAGGATGCAAAATTCGGACTTTTTATTCACTGGGGTGTATACAGCATTCTTGGAAACGGGGAATGGGTAATGGAACATACCAACATTCCTATCAAACAATATGAAAAATTACCCGGCTTTTTCTATCCGATGAATTATGATCCGGCCGAATGGGTCAGAATTGCCAAGGAAGCAGGCATGAAATACATCACCATCACATCCAAGCATCATGATGGCTTTGCCATGTATGATTCGGAAGTCAGTGACTATAACATAGTGGATAAAACGCCCTATGGGAAGGATGTAATTAAAATGCTGGCAGAAGAGTGTGAAAAAGAAGGGATTAAGTTGTTTCTCTATTATAGTCATCTGGACTGGCATCATCCCGACTTTTACAAAGGGGGGCGTACAGGAGGAGATTACACAGGAAGGGGAAATGAAAGAGATTTTTCTTCCTACCTTGAATATATGAATACCCAGTTGACGGAAATTCTTACCAACTATGTTGATATCGCAGGGATTTGGTTTGACGGAATATGGGATAACAAGAAGATCGACTGGCAGCTGGAAGAAACCTATCGCCTTATTCATTCTATTCAACCCGGTTGTCTGATCGGAAATAACCACCATGTTGCTCCCTATTCCGGAGAAGATTTTCAAATGTTCGAAAAAGACCTTCCCGGGCATAATACCTCAGGCTGGGCAGGGGAACAATCCATCAGCCGGCTTCCTTTGGAAACTTGCGAAACAATCAGCGGAAATGGCTCATGGGGGTTCAATATTTACGATAAAAAAACCAAAAACACCGATGATCTGATAAAATACATGGTAAGAGCCGCAGGATATAACAGCAATTTCCTCTTAAATGTTGGTCCCATGCCCGATGGAAACATCCGCCCGGAACACATTGCGGTACTCAGGGATATGGGAACCTGGATGGAAACCTATGGAGAAACCATTTATGGTACCCGGGGAGGACCATTTGAGCCTCGTCCCTGGGGAGTATCAACCCAGAAGGAAAATAAAATCTATATTCACCTGCTCGATTGGGAAGACCCTGTACTGGTGCTCCCCGGAATACCTCAAAAAATCATCTCAGGTAAGGTTTTCGGGACCGAAGACAAGGTTCATGTCAAACAGGAAAAAGATATGATAATACTGGAGTTCCCTTCAAAACATCCTTCCATGCCCGATCAGATCCTGGAACTTACTCTCTGAACCTTCGAATAAAAGATTCTTTCCATTCCTCCGGTTTTGAAATTCGATGACAGGGCAACTTCATCCGAGAGGTTTTCTTATGCCTGTTAAACCAGTTTCAGGTCAATACTCCTTTTCAACTTCTATCAAATGATAATTCTAAGGAATTAGCAAACCAGGAGATCCGTCTTCAAGCATATCTATATTTACAATTTGTAATTAATTATTCATTATATCTTACTATATATTATTTTATAATTATTTTAAATAATAATTTATAATTTATTGTGTGTATATATTTTTAATTCGTAATTCACTAATACACAATTTATAATATTTAATATTCTTTTATATATTCTTTATTATAATAGGGGGTATATTCATTTATTTATTATTTTTTTGATGCTATACCCTATTTTTTTATTTTCTTTTCTATTATCTTCCTTTGTTATTGTCTTCAAAATAAATCAGAAA
>CAZNFR010000052.1:0-17241 GCA_964572225.1 uncultured Bacteroidaceae bacterium | reverse complement strand
TCATATTCTCCTTTTTTTATTGTCTTTTCTATTTTTTTTATACTTTTGAACCGTCAACCCTATTTATAATTAAACACTTGAAAAGATGAAAGCAAATCCAATCAAAATTTTAGTAATGGCAGTTTTTATGCTGGCTGGGAGTTTTACCGGAAAAGCTCAGGAGAGTTCAAACTTCTCTGGTGGTGCCGATGTAGTAAGCCGGTACATTTGGAGAGGACTTAACCTGGGGGGTGCATCTCCTCACATCCAACCTTATGTAGAGTATGCTTTTGGTAATTCCGGACTCGCTATAGGAGCATGGGGATCTCATAGTCTGGGTGCTAACGGAGTAGGTGCTGAAGCTGACCTTTACCTGACCTACAGTTTTCTGGACATGTTCACCATTGGAGTCACAGATTATTTTTTCCCAAGCGATTCAGCCTTTGCTAATGATGGGTATTTTAATTACGATAGTGAATCTACCGGGCACACCCTGGAGGCAATGATCAGTTTCGATGGAACCGAATCCTTTCCCATTTCCATTCTTTTTGCCATGAACTTTTACGGGGCCGACGGTGTGGACGAAAATGGAGATAATTATCTTGCAAAGTACCTGGAAATTGGTTATTCCACTACGGTTGCGGACACAGATATATCCATTTTCGCCGGTGCCGCACTTGATGATCCGGATGAAGATGCAGGTGCTGTAGGTTGGTATGGAAACTCGGCAGGGATAATCAACCTGGGACTAAGTGTTTCCAAAGCGATTGAAATCACCGATACTTATTCCCTTCCCATTTCTTCCAGTTTTATTGTGAATCCGGAAGCAGAATCCATTTACCTGGTATTTGGAGTATCCTTCTAATATCATAATAAAGTGAGGTTTTCAATCATCGCTGGTGGATCAAAACGATCCGATGAGTTTTGAAAACCTGTATAAAATCAAAATGCTTGAAATTTAAAAAACATACCTATGAAAAAAATTGAAGCTATCATCAGAAAAACCAAATTTGAAGAGGTAAAGGAAGCTCTTCACGATGCAGGCATCGATTTCTTCTCTTTCTGGGAGGTTCGCGGTGTAGGAAAAGCTCGTGAAAGCAGGGTTTACCGTGGAATTTCTTACGACACGGGAACGATTGAAAGATTGCTTTTGTCCATTATTGTCAGGGATATCAACCTGGAGCCTACCATTAAAACTCTTCTTAAATCGGCGAAAACAGGAGCTGTTGGAGATGGGAAGATTTTCGTATCCGACATAGCCGAGAGTTATCGCATCCGGACAGAAGAAAAAGGTGACGAAACCCTTTATATTAAAGAGTAATCAGTAACTGTAACTTCAAAAACATTAATTATGGATATTAAAATTCTATTCTTAAAGATATCAGATGCCGTTGCGGGTCTCACCGTTTCGGCTGATACTATGTGGATTCTACTGGCTGCATTTTTGGTAATGTTCATGCAGCCTGGATTTGCCATGGTGGAAGCGGGATTTACCCGTTCCAAGAACTCAGCAAACATCCTTATGAAAAACTTTGCTGATTTTTCTATTGGTTCAATTGTATTCTGGCTTGTAGGCTATACAATTATGTACGGAGAAGACATTGGGGGATTTATAGGGAAAATCGATCTTTTCTATAGCAGCGATGAAATAAACGGAGTACCCGATAAGGCTAGTTTACTTTTTCAGACTGTTTTTGCAGCTACTGCTGCAACCATTGTTTCCGGTGCCATGGCTGAAAGAACCAAGTTCGGTTCCTATCTGGTTTTTTCTCTTGTGATAACTGCATTCATTTATCCGGTATCCGGTCATTGGGTGTGGGGAGGCGGATGGCTTTCCAGCATGGAAACTCCATTCCATGATTTTGCAGGGTCAACCGTGGTTCATTCGGTGGGTGCCTGGGTTGGACTTATGGGTGCCTGGATTGTAGGTCCCAGGATTGGGAAGTACAGTTCATCCGGTGAGCCACGGGCGATCCCCGGACATAACCTAATACTGGGTGCTCTGGGTGTTTTCATACTGTGGTTTGGCTGGTTCGGATTTAACCCGGGATCTCAGCTTGCAGCTGCCGGTGAAGACAATGCTTCAGCCATTGCTCATATTGCAGTTACCACGAACTTATCCGCAGCGGCAGGTGCCCTTACTGCTCTATTCTTCACATGGATGAAATACAAGCGGCCGGGGCTGAGCCTGACTCTTAACGGTGCTCTGGCCGGACTGGTGGGAATCACCGCGGGTTGCAATGTCGTAAGTCCTGGAGGAGCGATCATTATCGGTATTATTTCAGGTATCGTTCTGGTATTGGGTGTATCCTTTATTGATAAGGTCTTAAAGGTTGACGACCCTGTTGGAGCAGTTTCAGTACACGGACTGGCCGGCGCAACCGGAACTATACTTGTTGGGGTATTTTCAACAGGTAACGGCCTGCTTTATGGTGGTGGAACAGCACAGCTGGTATCCCAGCTTATCGGAGTCCTTGCCATTGGCGCATGGTCTCTGGGTACGGGATTCATCTTATTCAGCATCCTTAAATATACCGTTGGACTCAGGGCTCCGAGACGGATTGAAGAAGAGGGTCTTGATATTTATGAACACGGTGAAACTTCATATAATATGTAAATTAATGTAAAGGCGGAGATATAAACGAAAAGAGGCTGGCGCAATGCCAGCCTCTTTTTTTTCCCCACCACACTAATCATATTTATAAACCTAAACCAATTGTTCCAATTGTGACAGACTCTTAAAAATCTCCGCATCGGTTACTTCATGATCCTCAAGATCGCCTGCAAAGTATTTATCATAAGCTCCCAGATCAATCATTCCGTGTCCCGAGAAGTTAAATACAATGGTTTTCTCTTTTCCTTCCTTCTTTGCTATTCTTGCCTCACGAATTACAGCAGCAATGGCATGAGAGGTTTCAGGAGCAGGAACGATTCCCTCGGTCCTGGCAAAAAGTACTCCTGCTTCAAAGGTCTCCAATTGCTTCACCGATTGAGCCTCAATTAAATTATCTTTTAAAAGCTGACTAACAATCGTCCCGGCACCATGATACCGGAGTCCGCCTGCATGAATCTTTGCAGGCACAAAATTATGTCCCAGCGTAAACATGGGCAAAAGCGGGGTATGCCCCACGGTATCTCCGAAATCGTACTGGAACTTACCCCGGGTAAGTTTAGGACAGGAAGCAGGCTCCACTGCGATTACCCGGGTGTTCTTTCCCTGTGTAAAATTATCCCCCAGGAAAGGGAATGAAAGTCCGGCAAAATTGCTACCCCCACCAAAACATCCGATAATAATATCTGGCTCAGCATCTGCCAGTTCCAGTTGTTTCTTTGCTTCCAGTCCGATAACCGTCTGATGCAGCAAAACATGGTTTAACACACTTCCGAGGGAATACTTGGTTTCAGGATCCTTGGCTGCCATTTCCACGGCTTCAGAGATTGCAATACCCAGACTTCCTGGTGAATCGGGATCCTGCGCCAGAATTTGCCGGCCCGAATCCGTAAATTCTGTCGGGGAAGGAAACACTTCAGCATTCCAAACATTCATTAAGGACTTCCGATAGGGTTTCTGATTATAACTTATCTTAACCATAAACACTTTAAGATCAATATCAAAAAAACTACAGGCAAAGGCAAGTGCGCTTCCCCACTGACCTGCACCGGTCTCTGTAGTCATCTTTTTTACTCCCTCTTTGTAATTATAAAATGCCTGAGGAACCGCCGTATTTGGTTTGTGAGAGCCTGCTGGACTTATACTTTCATTTTTATAGAAAATTTTAACCGGAGCATCCAGGTATTTTTCCAGATTATATGCCCTTACAAGCGGAGTTGGTCTCCAGATCCGGTAAATTTCCTGAACTTCCTCTGGAATATCAATGAATTTTTCGGCCGACACCTCCTGTTTTATCAATTCCATTGGAAAAAGGGCCGCGAGATCCTCCGGTCCGATGGGCTGCTTGGTCCCGGGATGTAATGGCGGAAGCGGCTTGTTCGGCATATCCGCTGCAATGTTGTACCATTGCTGGGGCATCTCCTTCTCAGATAAAAAAATCTTCTTGGTTTTGCTCATGTCAGTAGAGTTTTTAATTATTGGATTTAGCTGTAATAAAAAAGGCAGGTCGTAAACGAACCTGCCTTATGATATTTTGAGCAATTTTATACACGTTGTTTACGACCTTTCCTTGAAATGGCACCACCAACGGGTATGTATTTTGCTGTGTTTCATTTTTGTCTGATCCAAATATACCAATATTTATATTTAAAACAATCATAACCTAATGCAGAAGCGGATTTTTTAGATAATTATCTATCCTTTTTGCGGCTTCCCTGCCCGAGTGAATAGCCCTGACCACAAGACTCGCTCCCAAAACTGAATCGCCTGCAGCAAACACTTTTGCCTGATTGGTCTGGTATTGATCACTTATTTTTATGTTATTCCTGTCAGTGTACTCTAGTTTAAGGGACTGCAATAATCCCTCGTGAATCGGTTGAACAAAACCCATGGCAAGCAAAACCAGATCGACTTTAATGATTTCAGAACTACCTTCAATCATTTTCATTTCCGGCCTCGAAAAACCATTCTTGATCCACTCAACCCGTTGAACCTCCATTTCGGTTACTCTTTGCTGACTTCCGATAAACCGTTGGGTTGCCAGATTCCATCTACGCTCACATCCCTCCTCATGAGAACTAGAAGTTTTCAGTGTCTTGCCGAAATAAGGCCATGGATTGTCCTCTTCTCTTTTTACCGGTGGTTTTGGAAGAATCTCTATCTGAAGTACCGATTTGGCACCCTGCCGAATCGCTGTTCCCACACAATCGGAACCGGTATCCCCACCTCCGATGACCACCACATGCCTGTCTTTGGCACTGATGAGATGATCATAGGGGATATTATAGCCCCGGTTAATCTTATTTTGCTGGGTAAGAAACTCCATCGCAAAATGCACTCCGTCAAGATTACGACCTTCCACCGGCAGATCCCTTGGTTTCATAGCACCTACCGCCAGACAAACCGCGTCAAAATCCCTGAGAAGTTCTTCAGCATAAATATCTCTGCCTACCTCAATCCCGGTTTTTACAACCAATCCCTCTTCCATCATCAGGTTAAGCCTTCTGTCAACAAATACCTTATTGAGCTTAAAATCAGGGATACCATATCGGAGAAGTCCACCGGCAGCATCGTCTTTCTCAAAAAGGGTAACAGTATGTCCCCATTTATTTAAGAGATCTGCACAGGCCATTCCCGCCGGACCCGAGCCTATTACAGCAACAGTTTTTCCGGTCCTGTATTTCGGAGGTTCAGGTTTTATATACCCTTCCGCAAATGCATGTTCCACAATTGCTGCTTCGTTTTCCCTGATCGTTACCGGTTCTTCCTCGATATTAAGAACACAGGAATGCTCGCAGGGTGCCGGACAAATTCTTCCTGTAAACTCTGGAAAGTTGTTGGTAGAATGCAAAAGCTCGATGGCCTTTTTCCATTCGCCCTTATATAACATATCATTCCATTCCGGAATAAGATTATCGACCGGGCAACCCCAATGACAGAAAGGTATTCCACAATCCATACAACGTGAAGCCTGCAACTTGCGGTCCTCACTGTTGAGCGTCTGCTCCACTTCTCCGAAATCACTGATCCTTTCCTGTACAGGCCGGTTTCCGGCAACTTTTAGTGGTACTTTAATAAATCCTCTTGGATCTCCCATTTTTCGTGTTTTTTTCAGTTTATCCTATACTGATTTGTTCTACATCCGTTTCCATTTCACGTATCTTTTTCTTAAGCTGCTCGAGCTTCTCCTCTTCCATAACCCTTCGGTACTCGTAGGGAATAACTTTGATAAACCTTTCAAGGTATTCATCCCAATTCTCAAGTATTCTATGGGCAAGAGGACTTCCGGTGTAATCCAGGTGCTTTTGAATCAGGGATTTGAGCTCCCCTATTTCTGACCTTTCCTCAACCAGCGACAACTCGACCATCCCCATGTTGCAATAATAGTCGAAATCATTGTCAACATTGAGCACATAAGCGATGCCCCCACTCATTCCTGCAGCGAAATTTCGTCCGGTTTTTCCGAGCACAACAGTACGTCCTCCGGTCATGTATTCGCAACAATGATCACCCACACCTTCAACCACGGCGACTGCTCCCGAATTCCTCACGCAAAAACGCTCCCCGGCCACGCCGTTTATATAAATTTCACCACTGGTTGCCCCATACAACACTGTATTCCCGATTATTATATTTTCCTCGGGTTTAAATGCCGAATTTTCTTCGGGAACAACAATGATCCTTCCACCCGAAAGTCCTTTCCCAAGATAATCATTGCTGTCTCCAAAAAGCTTAAATTCCACACCGCGGGCAAGAAAGGCTCCAAAGCTCTGTCCTGCAGAGCCCTGGAATTGAATCCTGATGGATCCCTCCGGCAGGCCCTCGGCTCCGTATTTACGGGCAATTTCACCCGATAACATGGCTCCGGTGGTTCGGTCAGTGTTTTTAATGATTTTGGAAAGCACGACCTCACCCTGCCCATCCAGGGCGGGCTTGCATTCTTTTATCAACTCCCTGTCCATCACATGATCCACCTTATGATCCTGAAGTGTGGTAAAGTGTATGGGGAATTTTTTGGATTCCAGGGGTATATGCATCAGGGGAGACAAATCAAGATTTCCTGTCTTCCAGTGATCAATGTCCTTTCTTCGGATTAAAAGATCCGATCTTCCCACAATGTCTTCAATTTTTCTAAAGCCGAGTTGAGCCAGGTTTTCCCGGATTTCCTCAGCCACAAAGTGAAAGAAATTCACCAGCGAATCTACCTGCCCCCTGAACTTGGCTCTGAGAACCGGATCCTGTGTGGCTACTCCTACAGGACAGGTATTCAAATGGCATTTCCGCATCATAATACACCCGATACTAATCAGAGCAGCCGTTGAAAATCCAAACTCCTCCGCACCGAGCAAACCTGCAAGGATCACATCCCATCCGGTTTTCAACTGACCATCAGTTTGGAGTACCACATTCTTCCGAAGGTTATTCATCACCAGAGTTTGTTGTGCTTCCGCCAACCCCATTTCCATGGGAATACCAGCATGTTTAATGGAGGAAGTGGGACTTGCACCTGTTCCTCCCTCATTTCCACTGATGGTGATCAAATCGGCCTTTGCTTTTGCCACCCCGGCTGCAATGGTTCCAACCCCGCTTTCCGAAACGAGCTTGACACTGATCTTTGCGTGGGGATTCGCATTCTTAAGGTCAAATATCAATTGCGCCAGATCCTCAATTGAATATATATCATGATGAGGCGGCGGTGAGATTAGCGTGATCCCGGGTATGGAATACCGGGTCCTGGCAATGATCTTATCCACTTTATGCCCGGGTAACTGTCCGCCTTCCCCGGGCTTGGCTCCCTGGGCAATTTTAATCTGAATTTCATCTGCATTCACCAGATAATGGCCCGTTACCCCAAATCGTCCCGAAGCAACCTGTTTAATGGCTGAACGGGCATTAGTCCCGTCCTCCCTTACCTCAAACCGGAGAGGATCTTCTCCTCCTTCGCCGGTATTACTTCGTCCGCCAATTCGGTTCATGGCCACCGCCAGGGTTTCATGCGCTTCCCGGCTAATGGACCCATAGGACATGGCACCGGTAACAAACCTTTTCATAATGGTTTCAACCGGTTCTACCTCAGATATGTCAATCGGATTTCTTTTGATATCGAAGAAACCTCTTAAAAAGGAAGGCATGGCATTCTGCTTCTTCACTACTTCACTGTATTCCTTGTATTTCTGATAATCTCCCGTTCTTGTACTCCACTGAAGAAGGGCAATGGTATCAGGATTCCAGGCATGATGCTCCCCGTATTTACGATAAGAATAAATCCCGGAAAAAATCCTTTCATCCTCAACTCCTTCATGAAAGGCTTTATAATGAGGCTCCAGTGCTTCTGTAGCGATTTCCTTCAATCCTATCCCTTCAATCCTGGAGATGGTCCCGGTAAAATACTTATCCACCACCTCATTACTGATCCCAATAGCCTCAAATATCTGAGCAGCCCGGTAACTCCGCAGGGTGGAAATCCCCATTTTTGAAAGAATCTTAAGGAGACCGTTATTCACCGCCTTGATAAAATTCTTCTCTGCTTTCTCATAATCCAGCTGTATCAGCTTTTCCTTCACCAGTCTCTCAACGACTGAAAAAGCCAGGTATGGATTGATGATAGAGGCCCCGTAACCAAATAAAAGAGCAAAATGATGAACTTCCCTGGCCTCCGCAGTTTCCACCACGATATCGATCTGCATTCTTTTCCTTTTGCGAATCAGGTGATGATGTACCGCAGATACCGCAAGTAAGGAAGGAATGGGGGCATGTTCCGCATCAATTTCCCTGTCCGATAAAATGATGTAATTCCGCCCCTCATCCACCGCCTTTTCAGCAAGCTCACAAAGCCCGGTCAGCCCTTTTTCAAGCCCCTCTGCCCCCTTGCTTCTGTCAAAAACCATTGGAATGACCACATTCGAAAATCCCTTGTATTTCAGATTTTTAACCAGCTGAAAAGTGGTATTGTTAATTACCGGATTTTTAAATTTCACCATTTTAACATGGTCCGGCATCTCATCCAAAAGGTTGGTCTGTAAAGAACCAATATATCCTGTGAGACTCATCACCAATTCCTCACGGATGGGGTCTATGGCTGGATTGGTAACCTGGGCAAACTGTTGTTTGAAATAGTTAAAAAGCCTTTGGGACTTTTGAGAAAGCACAGCCACCGGGGCGTCATTTCCCATTGAACCAATAGGCTCCTTTGCCCCTTCAGCCATAGGTTTTATTATGGTTTCAATATCTTCACGGGTATAATTAAAAGCCCTCAGGTACAACTCATAATTGTCTGCCATGTCCGGAGCTACTACATGACCGGTCTCTATTTCATCCAGGCTGACCATATTTAGCTTTATCCACTCCTGGTAAGGGTTACGCCCTGAAAGCGATTTTTTTAACTCCTCATCCATCATGATCTCCCCCTTCTCGGTGTCCACCAACATCATCTTACCGGGCTTCAGCCTTCCTTTCTCAACCACATCCGAAGGTTTGAAGGTTTGCACCCCTACTTCCGATCCCATAACAATCATGTCATTACTGGTAATTATGTACCTGGAAGGTCTGAGTCCGTTCCTGTCCAGGGTGCCTCCAATATAACGGCCGTCAGTGACGATCAAAGAGGCCGGACCGTCCCAGGGCTCCATAATGGTCGAATAATACTCGTAAAAAGCCTTAAGCTCAGGGGGAATCGGGTTTTTATCGTTCCAGGACTCCGGGATCAGCATAGCCAGGGCATGAGGCAAAGACTTTCCACTCATAACCAGAAACTCCAATACATTGTCGAGAGAGGCAGAATCGCTCATCCCGGGTTCCACAACCGGATAAATTTCTTCAAGATTCCCTAAAATCTCCGATTTTAAAATGGATTCCCGTGCCTGCATCCAAAAACGGTTTCCTCTCAGGGTATTGATTTCCCCATTGTGAGCCAACATCCGGAATGGCTGGGCCAGATCCCAGGAGGGAAAAGTATTCGTACTGAAACGGGAATGAACCAGGGCTATGGCCGACTGAAAACGTTTGTCCCGAAGATCCAGATAATACTCCCGTAGCTGTTCACTCGTAAGCATCCCCTTGTAAATCAATATCTTCGTTGAAAGGGACGGGATGTAAAAAGACTTCTTCTGCTTGAGATTGGAAGCCCGTATAATTTTCTCAGCCTTCTTACGAATAATGTACAATTTCCTCTCCAAAACATCCTGCTCCATGTCCGCACCCAGCAGGATCTGCTTCATTTCCGGTTCTGCATCCCTTGAATCCTTCCCAAGAGTTGAATTGTCTCTTGGAACATCCCTGAAACCGATCAACTCAATATTTTCCCTTGCAATTAGTTCCAAAAGGACCTCCTCGCATCGGGAGGCCTCCGATTTATCGACCGGTAAAAAAACTATTCCGGTGCCAAACTGTCCCTCAGGTGGAAGGGCAAATCCCTGAATAAGATAAAAATCCCTGGGGATCTGAACCAATATTCCTGCTCCATCTCCGGTTTTGGCATCCGCCCCTTCTGCACCCCGGTGTGACATATTTTCCAGCACTTCCAGGCCCTTGTCGACAATACTGTGTGACTTCTTTCCCCTAATATGCGCTACAAAACCGATTCCACAATTATCATGCTCGAATTCCGACCGGTACATACCCATACCAGGTAATGATTGTTGATTCATGTTTCTCCTTTTTTTCCGTATGTTATCATTAAAAAAGGCCGCTCTCACGCTTTGCTTGAGAACGGCCTAGTTAGTTTATTTGCTGTCCACCATCCTCAATTAAGGCTCTTGACCTTATAAGCTTTCCTGAGTATGGTTATCCTTATTTTCATAATCTGTTTAAGTTATCGCAAATATAATTATTTATATTTCAAATCAAAAGTTAAGAATTACAATTAACGATAAATTAAAAGTAAAATATCCATTTTTTGTATAAAAGTGACAGGGGATCCAGGCGTTTAAATTATTGCAGATTAACCGTTTAGAATTGGCCTGGATGGCACTTTAGGGATTTCCGTGCGAACCGGAAAATTATCAAAAAAAATAAGGATACACCTCTTCATTATTGTGCCTCTCAGGCATCAGGTTCCAATACCAGGGAAAGCTCTTCATCCTCCAGCAGGGTAAATACGTCCCGAAAATATAGCTTGAGCCTACCTTCTTCATACTCGAATTCAATATTTTCAGGCTGCGATTCTACTACCCTCATTTTAGCGGGGTATGAGATATGTAAACTGTTTAGCTCGAGCTTTCCATAAAGAACCTTTAATCTTATTCCACGATCCATGATCTCAAAAATTCCCCAACCCTGGGCCGAGGACCAAAAGGTTCTGAATTGTCTGGAGTCTAAAACCGGGGAAAACCTTAGGGATTTTTGCGGACCATCATAATGCTGACCCGATAGCACCAGTAATAATCCCCAGGAAGATAAAGACCTGGCATAAAACCTTCCCGACTCAATTTCTGCCATCGGATTCCGGTTATACCCACGGTACCTGCTTCTTACCGCTTCTACAATATTCAGGCCTTCCTCACGGTAGCCTCTTTTCAGCAATTGTGAAGCAACCTGGTACTCAACACCGGTCCAAACTTCCTGAGCATATACAAAGGGCACTGCAGGACGATTCCCTTCAGGCCAGCTGCATAAAACCAGTCCTGCCTCCTCATTTACCGCATAGATCCGTTGAACATTCTGGTATTCATTGAAATTTTCCACAAAGTTGTATTTGTATATAGACTGAAGGGTCCTTCTGATCCTAAGGGTATCCAAAAGATCACCCAGCCCGGAACCATCGGCCAGGAATTGCCCCAATAGCTGATCGGAAAGACAACCTTCCTCGTACTGATAACGTAACTTCAGGGATCCTGATACCGGGTCATTCAGTTGGTAGGAGGCCGGAACTTTTATGCCCTCATAGATCTCCGGAATTTGAATATAATACTCCCCCTTCCATAGTAATTCTTCATAACCTTTCCTGGAAACATTGGCAAGTTCACCATATTCCTTTGCTTTCAGACTATCCCCCAGCGCAGCCGCCATCTCCGCAGCTGCAGTAAGTGCTCCCAAATATAAGGCCCCGGTGTACATATTCGGACCATAAAAATCAATATCGTAGGTATTGTGCTGCCGGGTTCTGACAATCCCCGTCTTACCAGGGTCCCAGGGAATTATATACGGATTCTCCCAGGGGTATTCAGCCTTATTCCCTGAACCTTTCCATGCAAATTCAATGGCTCTTTTTATACCTGGCCAAAGTGTCTTCAGCCATTCAGAATCCCCGGAAAACTTCCATTCTCTGTATGCCCTCATTATGGTTCCCATCTGTCCATCGGCCGCAGCAGCACCCATGTAATAATCCCCGGGGGGAAATACCGTGCGAAAAGACATAAATCCACTCTTCCGGGTATCATGCAAAAAATTGGTCTCCCGCATATCCCTTTCAAGTTCCGGGAAAAGATAGGCCAGGCTCTGAGCATAGTTCCAGACATGGGTGCAGTTTCCAGGGCAACAACCGAAATCGTTACCCAGACCCTCGTAGGCATGAACCTTTCCCTCCTGATTCCGCATGATTAAATTCGTGTTAAGCGCTGCCAGATTTGAGCCTACTGCATCCAGCACATAGCCGGGAAAGGATGATGAATATAGGGCCCGGTGAAAATCCAATGTCTTACTCCACAGCCTGTCCCGGTTTTTCAATCCATAATCTGCAATTCCGGTAAGCGATGAGTTCCAATTCGCATAGTAATTTCCGATGACCGGGGAACCCTCTCTCCCACTGCCCAGGTTCAGATTGGTCTCTCCCTTTTGTTCCGGCATCCTCCAGGCAATCATAAACCGAAGGGTATCCTGTTGCCCCGGAGCAAGTTTGAATGGAAGCGTTAAACTTGCTGCATCCTGATCATCAGAAGTAAATCTATACTCCTCTGTGCGGGGAGAAGGAAAACCTTCCTCCCTGAATTCCTTCCAGGCAATTTCGGCATTATCCCACCATCTTCCCCTGAACCATTGATTTGATATCCGGGTTCCTGCATCCAAAGATCCAATCATAAATTCGCCTTTCATCGGACTTTCAGATTCGAAAATGACCGCTTTCATCTCAGGTTTATCTATGGATTTTACTATTCCACGGAATCCCTCTGTTTCGAAATAATCCGTAAAAGGATTTCCTGCACTCAACATGAGATTCACTTCAATACTATCTGAACCCGTATTTTGAATCACCCAGTCAAAAAATACCAGTGGAAGACTGCTATCCCTGGTGTTGAGAGGAATGAAGGGGTTCCAGAAGGTAGCTTTGGCTTCGACCGGTAAGCCCCTGTCCTCCAAATGCAGATGGGCTAATGGAAATTCCGGGGTAAAACGGCAACCGGAAAAACGGGGAATTCCACCCAGCTGAGAACGGGGAACTCCAAAGGGATTGGGAAAATTGTCGGGCAGTGTTCCCTCCAGTACACGGGCCTGAACCTCCCCATGACTATCTTTAATCCTGATTGCGAAGAAGGTCATGTAAGGGGGTACCTCATCCGCATTCGCACGGCCAAATATTTCATGGTCAATAATATTTCCCCTGCCTCCCATCAACAGGTTTCCGGTACCAATTCCCCCCAGGGGAAAAGCAATGTTCCTCAGACTATCCCCCGTATAGGAAGGCATGGGTACCGTGGGTTCAGATTCATCAGAAGATAAGGATTGGGGATCTTCCATTAGTTTTTCATACTCCCTCACTACTCCGTTGCAAGACACAGTAAAAAGAATCAGGATTGAAGCAAAATACCTGGCAAAATTCCTGAACGGTAAACTTGTTTTCATGGGTTTCTTTCTGCTAAAAGTGTTTACATTTTTTATACCTTCATGCCCGGTTTCATGATTTTGCAAGTTACATAATGAAAATTGATAAATCCTCCTTTCAAAAGAATATTCCTGGACATAAGAACCCCGGAACCATTGATAATGCATATCGTTCCTCTCGCCCTGTTAAATTGAAGCCTGTTTTCATTCTTGATGATGATCCTACGGGAATACAAACAACCCACGATCTTGATTTATATACTGTTTGGGATACTCAATCTATCGATGAAATATTCAGAGATAAAAAAGCTGCATTTATACAGACCAATACACGGGCATTTACTGAAGAAAAAGTCAGGGGCATTTTGCTGGAAATCATGAACAATATTCTGCAAATGGCTGAATATTACGATTCTGATTTTGAGATAATCAGCCGTAGCGACTCCACTCTTAGAGGACATTTTCCTCTGGAGACGGAAATAATCAATTCCGAAATTATACAAAAAACCGGTAGATCCCTGGATGGTGAGATTCTGATTCCTTTTTTCCCGGAAGGAGGAAGATTCACATATCGCAATACGCACTGGGTCTTCGACGGGGATTTCTATCTCCCTGCAGCTGAAACTGAATTTGCCTCGGATCCGGATTTTGGGTACCGGAATTCTGATCTCACAGCCTATATTGAGGAAAAAACGCGGGGAGCATACAGGGCTGATGATGTCCGCTGCATTTCACTTGATATGATACGTAACCATGATATTGCCGGTATACTTGCAATCCTCATGGAGGTCAGGGATTTTCAAAAAGTTGTGGTAAATGCATTGGACTATAATGACTTGAAAATATTTATCACCGCATTGAACAAGGCGCTTTCCAATGGAAAAAAATTCACTTACCGTACTGCAGCCTCTTTTGTTAAAGTCTTTACCTATAATGAAGATATTCCCTTACTTACCGGAAGGGATATTATTGTAAGTCCTTCTGTAAAGGGAAAAACCTTACTTTTGGCCGGCTCATATACCGGGAAAACCAGCTCCCAACTGGATCACCTGATGCACTCCCGGGATGTATTTCCAATAGAGATAAGTGTTACCGCCCTGATTGAGAAGCGATCATCCAGGGAATCAGAAATACAAAGGTTGATTCAGGTCTGCGACCAATGCCTGTTTGAAGGTGGAAATCCGGTATTGTTTACCAGCAGGACCCTTATTACAGGGGACAATCACCTGGAAACAGGATCCATAATTTCGGATTCATTGGTCCGGATCATCTCTGATCTTAAACAGAGACCTGAGATCATCATTACCAAAGGTGGAATTACATCCAGCGATATTATTTCCAGGGCTTTAATGATTAAGAAAGCGAAAGTTAAAGGGCAGATCATCCCTGGTGTACCTGTAATTTCGGCAGGATCAGAAAGCAAATGGCCGGGCATTCCCTGCATTATCTTCCCAGGAAATGTAGGAAATCAGGAATCTCTTATGGAAATATATAAGGCCCTTTCCGCCTTAGAAAACTCATAGAGATTTACTTTAATTCCTTTACCGACAGGTTTCTTGCTGCATTGGCCACAAAGATAAATGCGGCTGTACTGCTAATGGTATATTCGGTCTGAATCCATTGGAACGGATCATCCTTTCTAAACTCAAAATACCCCGGCTCCAGAATTGCCGGTCCGGAAACCACTCCCCCGGGAATATGACTGTAATCGGACCGGTTGAATCCAAAAGCTGACGTCACCGTCTTACGCCCGATCCCCGTTACCAGAGAACGGTTATCCACAGGTCTGACTCCCAGATAGTAATTGAGTACTCTGAAAACAAAATCATTGCTATAGAGCTCAGGGAAATTTTTATGCAAATAATACTGATCCATTGCCAGGGAAAGGTTGTAGTAGCCAAGTCCAAATAACCTTGGAGCAAGATTGATGCCCACCGGATTCATAAGCTGGGGTTCATAATACGCCTTATGATGGTTCAGAACTTCAAGAACCTGCTCACGAATGATCTCAAAACCAGGCTCATCTTTTAATCTTGCAAGATCTGAGGCAAGAGAGCGATACATTCTCCGATCTTCATTCAGGGATGTTATGAGGGTATCCAGGAAAACCTTATCATGTGTGGAGATATAAAGTTCAATAGCCGCTCTGAGCCGGAGTGTGGCAGTTCCCCCGCCTATGTAAGCCCCGGCGCCTTCCTTCTCAAATTCATGTCCGTTTTTCCAGGCTTTACCGGCAAAGTATAAACACTCATCAGCAAGCACTTTGTTATATTTTTCAATGGACCTATGTGCAGCTGCCAGAGTGGCTGCCACCTGGAACTCAAGGTTTCTGCTCCGGGAGGTAAACACGAACCGGTCGTCCCTGTGTTCTCCTTTATGATAATCAGGAATGTTATCGGTTCGGTTATCCGCTTCACCCAGTTCAAGATATTGCTCCCAGTCCCCGGCAATTACCCCCGGGTATGCATACCCGTCTATTCTGTAACCGGCAAGTATATAGTCAATCCCATGTACAATTTGCTGAATAATATCCGGGGTACCATCCGGGGTATTCATAAGGACCTTCCTCTCTTCAAAGTTAATACTTGTCAGGTCCGTCAGAATTCCAAATTCCTCGAAAGCCATGGCCAGGTTATACACTGCATTGGAATTGGAGGCCAGGGGCATCTGAAAGTCACCCGCATCATGCCAGCCCCCCGTGTTTAAGCCTTCAATATGCTCAAGACCATCGGCAGAATATTCCTGAAGACTGTCCTGGTAGTAATGAAGCCAGCTTTTTTCCCCATCCGGGGCCCTCACGGCATCATCCATATGGCAGGCATTATGCCAGAGCCGGATCCTGTCCTTTACTTCCATATGACACATCTGAACCGGGAAAAAGACTGTCAGTGAAGATTTCCATAAAAACTCATCATATGCCTCCCCGCTTATACTAAAGTTCTCAAAAAATTTTCCCTGATATTCGAATTGATATATCCCGGGCACACGGATACTACTTAGTTCCGCCTCCAAATACTCTTTTTCCCACATATAGCCTTTTGATTCTGCTTTTCCCTTTAACATAAGGGTCCTTTCACCCATGTTGTTGAGTCGGTATACAGAATAATCATGGGTACTTGAAAAAAGCGAATCCTGTTCAATCATTATCTTTTTAGGGGCAAAGGGATGATAGGAAGCCTGTGCCACGCCCAGGACCGGTTCTGATTTATAGTCCGGAATGCCGTTGGGACTGACAATCCATTCAGCCACCGGAGATTCACCCCCGATTGCCTTACTCAAATCTTCCCTGAGCACAAACCATTTATGATTGGTCGAAGCCCTGCCGTCGTGAAGCTCGAGGTCTCCGGAAACAGATCGTATGGCAAGCCTGGTCATGGGATCTTCGGGTGAAAAAACAAAAGAAGAGGATACACTCATGGACTGGGACTCCAGCTCGCCTGTGAGAGAATTCAGGGTTCTGGATCCGTTAAAGTTTCTGGGAAAATACCCGGCAGACTGATCGCCGGACCACATCTTGCCCATATAATCGCCGGGATAGAGTTCCAGTGAAAGGTATATTGGCTTGTTCAGGGTATCCGGTTTATCGAAAAAGACTTTTACAATCACATCCTGACCCGAGGGAATCAATTGAATTCGATATTCAAGATGGTATACCGGATAATGCAAACGGATCTCCACTCCCCTTCCGTTTTCCATCTCCTTTCTGGATATCAATTCAGGGAAAGGATTAAAACGACTATCCGGTATAGGGATAGGATTAACTCTTAGATCCAGGTGGGTAAACAGCCGGGTTTGGTTCTGGATCAGCTCAATACCAGCCCTCCTGCCTGCATAATACTTGTTATAATAGCTTATTATCTTTACATTTTCTTTTGTTTTTTCGAACTGATGATCAT
>CAZNFR010000051.1:0-26138 GCA_964572225.1 uncultured Bacteroidaceae bacterium | reverse complement strand
TCAATTCTCAAAGTCCTAGATTTGTTTTTCGGGCTACTATTGCGATGGTTAATTATGAATTAAAACCCTCCTGAAATGAATTGCAATTCAACGACCAAATTAATCCGGAAACAAAGAAACGAAAATGAAGAAACTCATTTATCTATTTTTAGCAACAGCATTGACATCTTCATGCAGGCAGAATAGCGATGCTCCTACAAATGATCAGGCATTTATTCACAAAGAGATTCAACGAACAGATCGTAAGCCTGTAGAACTTTATGATCTTGGCAATGCTGAGTTTTTTGCTGTTTTTGAAAAAGCCTACTTTGGAGCCCTGGAGCTTGAATTGGATCCTTCTCAAAATGAGAGTGTAATTGTTGAACTTGCTGAGAAGAAAGGGGAGGGATTGTCGGTTGACAGATCCCCTCCCGGTACTGTCAGATATGTTATTGACACAATTCAACTGACTCCGGGAGAAAGGAGATACAGGGTGAGAATTCCCGATTTTGAAGGACCTTCATGGTTCAGGGGAAGACAATATAATATTCCTCTTCCGGATAGTCTGGGTAATATTACCCCGTTCCGGTATGTGAAAATTAGCGGATACAGCGGAGGCCTGCAATCGGGTAATCTGACCCAGGTTGGATATCACTATCCCTTTAACGATAATTCTTCACATTTTCAGTCCTCTTTACCAGAACTGGAAAAAATCTGGGATTTTTGCAAGCATAGCATAAAAGCAACCAGCTTTACGGGTTTGTATATTGATGGTGACAGGGAAAGAAGGCCCTATGAAGGGGATACCTATATTAATCAACTCAGTCACTATGTGGTTGACAGGGAATATGCCATGACCAGAAAGACAGTCGACTACCTTTTTGCCAATCCAACCTGGCCAACGGAGTGGGCGTTTCATATGCATCTGGTCTTATGGGCAGATTATATGTATACCGGCAAAGAAGACTATCTCGTCAAGTATTATGACTCTCTCTCCAATATCATAAAAAGGCAGGTGTTGAATGATCAAGGCCTTATCATGAATGTCAATAACCAGGATGTAATAGACTGGCCGGTTTCTGAAAGAGATGGCTATCAGACAGGTATGGTGAATAATGTTCCAAATGCATTTTATTATCAGAGCCTTGTCATTATGAGCCGGATATCGGAAGTGTTAAACAGGGAGTCCGATAAAACTACCTACATGGATAAAGCCATAAATCATAAACAAGCATTCCATAAGGTATTCTGGAATGAGGATGCCGGACTATTCATCGATGCCCAGGACAGCACACATGCTTCCACACATGCCAACCTTTTTCCTTTGGCATTCGGACTTGCAGACAAGGAACAGGCTGATAGGATATTACCCTTCCTGAAAAACAAAGGTATGTCAGTAAGTGTATACGCTGCACAATATCTGCTTGATGCACTTTTTATCTTTGGTGAAGATAATTATGCCATTGATTTAATTACTGCCCCAGGGCACAGAGGATGGCTTTATATGATTGAGCAGGGGGGTACAATAACCTGGGAAGCCTGGAGTGAAAAGGTTAAGGAAAATCTGGACTGGAATCATGCATGGGGAGCAGCACCCGGCAATATCATTGCCAGAAGGATTATGGGAATCCGACCAGCCCTGCCCGGATTTGAAAAGGCGATCGTAGAACCCCAACCTGGAAATCTAAGCTTTCTGAGTTTTACTCATCCCTTACCGGAGGGAGAGATCCGTGTCGAGTTATCCCTGGATGAGAAGGAATATACTCTTCTGATCAATGCCGATATAATGACAGATCTGATTATTCGGGACAGTTTCGTTAAAGGGGCTGAAATCCGCATTAACGGGAAGGACAATTATTCAAAGAAGGCCGGAGAAAGACTGACTCTCCCCTTGCCACCAGGAGAGAATAAGATCCGCATTTTTTCGTCAGAATAAGGATTTATCCCTAACAATTTCTGTAAATTGCAGAAGCTACTTACCCCATTGATATGTTAAATTATGGCCCTGATCCGAAAAAAATTTCCCTGGATCAGATATATAGCTTAATTGGCAATAAGGATTTACTACCAGGACGAAGGATCCTGAGGGAAAATCCCCAAGAACATCTTAAGATCCTACAGCAGCATGGGATCAACAATGCTGAACAGCTCCTGGATGCTCTTAAATCAGGTAAACATATCGAACGCTTGTCGCAGCTGTCAGGAATCAGCTCAGAGTACCTTAGAATTCTAAAACGGGAAGCAGGAAGTTATTTTCCGACACCAGTAACCTTGAAGAATAACTTTTGTCAACAGAGCATAATTGAGAGGCTTAGGACGTACGGAATTATTAATACAAAAGATTTGCTGAAGGAAGCGGGGAAAAGGGAAAACAGGGAAAAGCTTTCACATGATTCCGGCATCAGTATTGAAGATCTGCAGAAGTTGACCATTATAAGTGATCTGATGAGGATCAATGGAGTTGGACCTGTATTTGCTGAAATAATCTATTTTTCAGGGATTACAGGAGTAGAAGATTTTAAGAATCGGGATGTGGACAGCTTACTGGAGATGCTACATAAAACTAACCGCAAGACGGGATTGACCGGGGTGAATTTTTCCGCAAAGGATATTCGGTTTTGTATGGAATATTCCTGCATGCTTGAAAAAATGATTGATCTTTAATATATGATATGGTACTTTATGATTGTCCCTTATGAGCAGTGAATCCCTTATATCCTGGTTACTCGAAGGAGATATTTCTATTCAATATCAGGTTTACCGCGATTTATTGGAGGAGGACATACCTCATCTGCAAAAGAAGATAGAAACCGAAGGTTGGGGAATGGAGCTACTATCCAGAAGAAAAGAAGAAGGGCATTGGGGATCCGGGTTTTATAATCCCAAGTGGATTTCCTCCCATTATACATTATTGGATATTAAAAATTTGTGCATTTCCCCCGACGTTGATCCAGTAAAAGATTCAATCCGGAAGATTCTGGATAATGAAAAAGGATCTGATGGGGGGGTTAATCCAGGCAAGACTGTAAGTCAGAGCGATGTATGTGTTAATGGTATGCTACTGAATTATGCCGCTTATTTTCAGACCGAAGAAGTCAGACTCAAATCTGTGGTAGACTTTATTCTGTCCCAGGTTATGCCGGACGGAGGATTTAACTGCCGGCTAAATCGGTCGGGAGCCAGACATAGTTCACTGCATAGCACAATTTGTGTAATGGAAGGGATTGAGGAGTATCGGAAGGCTGGCTACCATTACAGGCTGGATGAATTGATTCACGCAAAAGAATCTTCGGCTCATTTTATTCTAAAGCACCAACTTTTTCTTTCGGACCGTACAGGGGAAATTATTGATAAACGTATGCTTAGGTTTTCATGGCCTTGCAGGTGGAGGTACGATATCCTTCGGGCCATGGAGTATTTTAGTAGCTCAGGATCCCCCTTTGATCCTGCGATGAAACCTGCCCTGGAAATTATCATAGGCAGGAAGCGAAAGGATGGGACCTGGCTTTTACAGGCAAAACATCCCGGACAGGTTCACCTTGATATGGAAACCCCTGGTAAGCCGTCAAGGATTAACACCCTTCGGGCTATGAGAGTATTAAAATCGTTTCCTGAATTCTGATATAAAAGATGGCATGAGAACTAAAACACTATCGAAGCTGCCCTCTATCATTCTAATCACCAGCATTATTTTTGGTCACCTGCTGTTTTCATACAATTATTTTAATGGTTGGTGGTACTCATTTTTGGGTACCCTTCTGATTCTTGTCCTTTCATTTAGGATCTGGAAAAAGGACTTCCTGAAAATTACCGGACTTAAAATTAACTTGCGGATCCTTTTAACAACAATACTTACACTGGGGCTGGTGATCTTAGTTTCAGGATTGTTTGTATTCCTTAGTGAAGGGTCTGAAGGTTTATTATTCAGCATAGGGAACTGGAGATCCTATTTTCATCAGGTTTTTTATATTGTCAATGAAGAGATCGTACTCGGAAGTCTTCCAATATACTTCCTTATGAAGAGGTTAAACTTAAATAAATGGGTCACTGCCTGTGGGATCGCAATCTTATTCTCCATATTACATTTCATTTTTTACCTGCTGGTATTCGATCAAAGAGGATTACTTCAGTTGAGTACTCTTATCACCCTTTTCCTGGTAGGTTTTTTCAGGAATGCATTAATTATCAGTAATGGGCACATCGGATATTCCTGGGCTTTGCATTTTGGCTGGATGTCAGTTATGTTCGGGAGTTTCCCAATGTATACAGATGGTACACCTTTAAGGGAACCCGATAATTTTAATTTATTCCTGGGATCCTGGATTATGGTTATTATTGCTTTGATTCTAGTATTGCTTTATACTCCATTCTTTCGGACTCATGAAATCTTTTCCGGCCGGGAACAAAGTAGCTGATCAGGAGTTTCTTAAAAAAATGCTAAATTCATAAAATAGGCCAGCCGGTTCAATCTTTTTTAATAACTTGAAAGGTTGACTAAAGAATGTCCAAACTAAAGCAATTACACCATGAGAAATGCAATACTTTTTTTCTTCACACTTGCGATGATCTCCATTGTTGCCAGCAGTTGTAAGAAGGATGATCCTAAGGATCCCGATTATTACCTAAAGGTAGGAGATACCGTAATTGAGCTCACTTCCGGTATTCTTGAAGCATATGGTGATCAGGAAGATGTGGACTTTGACGGGTTTGAATTTGAAGGCTTCAACATTGACCTGTATTTAACCAGTAAAGGAATCTCTGAAGCAAAAACACCTTCCGGATTTCTGGATATCACGGGAATCGGTCAGGTTATTTATTTTGAACTAATTTCCGATAACATAGATAGACTTACCCCTGGTGTATATACCTTTTCAACAACTACTCCCATTCCAGCAATTAGTATCAGTTATTCCGATTACACTATGGATTGGCGGGAGGATGATGACTGGGATGAGGTTTGGGTTGATGTTGTTTCCGGACAAATAACCGTCGCCTTGAGTGGCACAACCTATGAGATCACCATAGATTGCATGGATGAGGATGGAAAGCAAATTGAGGGGTATTATAAAGGCTCATTGCTGCTATTTGATTATTATTCGGCCAAAAAAACAGTGAAATCCGGGAAAGGACACAAATCTGTTTTGTAAATAATTGAATATCAACTCAATGTTATACGGCAATGCATTTCATTAATGTGTAGCTTATGGATAGAAATATCCAGATATTTACGTTTTCGTAATTTCAGGTATTTTAATCCTACCTTTAATCATTGAAAGGTATCTTTAATTACCGTATCGATTAATTCATATGAAAAGAAGATCATTTCTCAGAAAGGCATCCGCATCGGGCCTTTATGTTGGCATTTTATCGAGTGGAATGAAAAGAAGTTTTCTTTCTGCCAGCAGCTCCAGACTCTTAAATGCTTATTACTTTAGGGCTCACATGTATACCATGGTACCTTCCCAGGTTAGGGAGGATCTTCATTGGATGAAGGACAAAGGTACGGATGTAGTGTCTGTTGCGGTTCTGGAGCAGGATCTTTTTGCCGGACGCGAAAATATTGGAATAATATGCAATGAAGCGGATCGCCTGGGAATGAAAGTATTTGCCGTGCCGGCGAGATGGGGCGGGCTGGTTGCCGGAGCTCCAAAGGTTCCCAGTTTATTCTCCGTTCAAAATCCCGATTCCTGGGTCCTGAACAAAGATGGAAGTGTAAATAAATCCAGTGTTTCTGGAGTCATTAGCAGCATTCATCATGAGAAAACCCTTGATTTCATCCTGGAGTCTCTGGAAAAGCTATTTAAAATCGGAAATATCAGTGGGATAGTCTGGGATGAGCCTAAAACGCTGCAGCCCGATTACTCCCCTGCAGCGATTGCAAAACTGGGACCGGATCAGAACTCATTGGCACAGGCCCGGGCAAATTGTGATTTCTTTTCTAACCTGAATAAATTCATTAAAGAGTTGAACCCGGATGCAGTTACCAATCTGTTTCTTTATGCAAACATCGATGAGGTGGCACTCGAAAACATGGCAAAAACAAAATATCTCGATTTTTTTGGATGTGATGGCAGACCCTGGTATCCGGAAGATGGGGGAAAGGACGAGTCAACAGGAAAAACCCTTCTCGGAGAAAATGCAGGGGAGCGGTTTTTGACAGCAGCGCGAAGAAACAATCGATTATCCCTATGGTTACTGGAGAACCATAATATGGATATGAAAGATCTTGAGTTATTCCGGAAGCGCCTTCCGGAAGTTCTTTCAAAAAATGTGGATCAACTGATATATTATTATTATCCAAGAAACCTTGAGGATCCGGAAGCGATCATGTCGGTTATCGCCAATGGGATTCATCAGTACAAATCCAAGGGATAAACAAGTATCCGGAAGGCCGGATTTACATCCACGTTTTGTATTTTTGAAGGATGACAATATTCATCACCATACTACTGGCCTATTTTACCGGATCCATCCCGACTTCAGTCTGGGCGGGAAGATTTTTCCATAATGTTGATATTAGGGATCATGGCAGCGGAAATGCTGGTGCGACTAATACCATGAGGGTACTGGGTTTAAAAACTGGAATACCGGTTTTACTCTTTGATATTTTTAAAGGATGGATAGCGGTTAAGTATGTTCATCTGTTCAAATTATACCCTGAAGGTACAGACCTCTTTGTGAATTTTAGTATCCTTCTGGGAATCCTGGCAGTTCTTGGTCATATATTCCCTATCTTTGCAGGGTTCAGGGGTGGTAAGGGAGTGGCCTCGATATTTGGGGTATTACTGGCACTGAGTCCCTTATCAACCCTCACTGCAGTTATCCTTTTTGTAATTGTCTTATTGCTGAGCGGGTATGTATCTTTAAGTTCTGTTCTGGCCGGTATTAGCTTTCCAGTTTGGCTTATTCTGGTGTACAAAACGCCATTTACAGGGTTGAAGATTTTTTCCGGATTGGTTGCTATTGGTTTGATAGTTACCCATCGGAAAAATATTCGCAGATTGAAGAAAGGAAAAGAGCCTAAAGCTACTTTTCTATTCAGAAAGAAAGCAAGGGATGCACATTGATTTTTCTATTTTCCGCTGAATCCAGGAGGTGTTGTTCTGATATGAACATCCCTTTGGGGGAAAGGGATGGTTACATTATTTTCAATAAACTTGCGGTTTATGGCATAACGTAGATCGGACTTAATTACTTCCACCCAAAATGAGTCATCGGTCCAGAAATGAAGTTTAAAGTCAAGAGAAGAATTACCGAAATCGGTGAACATAACTACGGGTTTTGGATTCTTGGCAATTTTGGGATGTTCTTCTGCAACCTCATTTAATATTTTCGTAACCTTATCAACATCAGAGCCATAGGCGACGCCAACAATTACATGAAAACGTGTTATCTTTTCCAGATGGCTCCAATTGATTAATCTGTCTGCAATAAATTTTGAATTTGGTATGATCAGGATAACCCGGTCGCGTGTTTCAATTTTGGTGGTTCGAAATCCCAATTGCTTAACTTTTCCCACAAGATTTCCTTCGAGTTCTACGATATCGGCCACTTTAAGATTTCCTTCAAAAAGCATGAAAAAGCCAGAGATGAGATCTTTAAAGATTTCCTGCAAACCCAGTCCCAATCCAACGAGGAGTGCTGCTCCCCCTGCAAGGAGGAAAGTGAGTTTCAGGTCAATGGCCTCAATCATCACCGTTATGGCCATTACCCACAGGATATATCTGATAATCTGGAATACGGCATGGGAGTTACCCAAATCAAGCTTCCCTCTGTTTACCTGCCTGCGAATCAGTCTCCGGATAAGAAGTACAATGATCCTGGTAACAACGATAACCAGGATAACCTCTAACATATCAAAGATGGTGAGAGAAAATTTCTCTGTGGATATAAGTTCAAGATTCAATAGTTTATTGAAATCCATAGGGAGATTTTTTAGGCTTGTTGAAAATCTTTTTCAAGATAATGCATTAATTTTTTAGGTGAGATATCCTTGTCTATCACACCATTTTGAGCAACTGATATTTGACCGGTTTCTTCGGAAACGATGATTACCATGGCATCTGTTATTTCGCTGATACCGAGTGCGGCCCTATGCCGTAGACCATAATCAGGGGGAAGGTCGGGATTATCAGAAACAGGGAGCACCACTCTGGAAGCAGATATTTTTTCTTCATCAATGATCACGGCACCGTCGTGAAGTGGGCTATACTTATTAAAGATACTTGTAATTATTCTGCTGGAAGTATTTGAGTTCATCACTTCTCCTGCCTGTGCATAAATATCAAGATTTGATTTTCTCTTCACGACAATTAGTGCACCGGTTTTGGTATTTGACATGTTTATGGCCGCTTTTAGTAGGGATTTTATCTTAACTGAGGGTCGTGAATCGAAGTCCATATTAAAAAACTGCTCAATTCGTTTTCGGTTACGGGTAATATAGCGGCTGCCCATGACAATGAGGAATCGTCTTATCTCTGGCTGGAAAACAATGATCAGCAAAATAACCCCTACACCCATCACTTGTCCGAGGATGGAACTCAACAATTCCATTCTTAACATTCTGACCACGCCCCAGAGGAAATATATCCCTAAAACGGCAATAATGATATTAATGGCTACGGTACCTCTTACCAACAGGTATATTTGGTACATCAGAATTGCCACAAGCAGGATATCCAGTATATCAAGAATGCGTATATTTAAAAAAGCAAGGAGCATCTGTTTTTCAAGGATTTCGGTTTTTCAAGAACCCTAATTTAGGCCTATTTTTGAAATTCTTCTAATTTGTTAAAAAGACTTATTACTTCTCTGGCTTCCCTTGGGTCATGAACTCTGAGGATATTTGCACCTTTTAACAGGGAAACCATGTGCAGGGCAGTGCTTGCATTGAGTGCTTCTTCGGTCTTGATATTCAGAAACCGGGTTATCATGGATTTCCGGGAGATCCCTGCCAGCAGGGGTAATCCAAATATCCTGAAAACATCGAAGGCTGAAAGGATCTCATAATTATGATCCACCGTTTTGCCAAAACCAAAGCCAGGATCAATAATAATATCTTTTACCCCTTTTCTATTAAGGATTTCAATTTTCGAGGAAAAAAAGTGGAGGAGATCATCGATAACATCATTGTATTCTGGCTTATTTTGCATGGTCTCCGGAATTCCCTGCATATGCATCAGAATATAGGCCAAGCCGGAGGACGCAATAAAGTCGAACATCTCAGGATCTCCTTTTCCACCGGTAATGTCATTGACAATCTCAATACCGTATTTCTCAGCCAGGCTCGCTGCTACGCGGGTCCGGAAAGTGTCTATGGATACCGGAACATCAGGGTAGTTAGTTCGAACATAATCCAACGCCGGTTCAATTCTACGGATTTCTTCCTCTTCGTCAACCGGTTTTGAGCCTGGTCGTGAGGATACACCCCCAATATCAAGGAGATCGCTGCCCTCACTCATAAGCAGATCTACCTTTTTTTTCATTGACTTTACATCCAGGTATTTACCACCATCGTGAAAGGAATCGGGCGTCACATTTAGGATGCCCATTATTTTCGGATGGGTAAGTTCGAGGAGATATCCCCGACAATTTATGCTGAGGTTTTTTGAAAAAAATGTATCTTTAAAACCCATTGAATTCGGTATGGATGGATGGCAAAGTTAACATTTTGATCACAAATCTCAGGTTTTTCAATTTCAGAATTAAAGCAAGCCTTTTATGAAATTTGCCGTAATTGAGGGTCTTGACGGGTCCGGAAAATCAACACAAATCAAGCTTATTAGGGAGTATCTGGAGAAAAATGGAATTGAATACAGGTATGTACATTTTCCGAGAACCCAGGACGGGGTCTTTGCGAAACTTATTGCACGATTCTTAAAAGGAGATATGGGTGAACTGGGCCAGGTCGATCCTTATCTGGTTGCCCTTATCTATGCAGGCGATCGTCAGGAGGCAAAAACGGAACTGGAATCATGGATGAATAAGGATGTTTTTATTCTTTTGGACCGTTATGTGATCTCAAACATTGCCTTCCAGTGTGCAAAAATTAAGGATGAGAAAAAAAAGCTTGAACTAAGGGACTGGATACTAAATCTTGAATATGAGCATTATCAAATTCCCAGGCCTGAGGTAAATCTTTTCCTTGACGTTCCTTTTCATTTCACGGTAGACCAGCTAACCAGGCGCAGGGAAGGCATTGACCGGGATTACCTGGAAGGTGGGGAAGATATTCACGAACAGGATCTGGATTTCCAAAAAAACGTACGGGAGGTATATCTTTCATTGGAAAAGGACAAAATACTGGAGGTCATAACCTGTTATGATGAAAATAAAGTAATGCTTTCACCCGGGGAAATTTTTGCAAAAATAAAAACACGATTATTAATTTAACACCCTAAATCGACAGTATTTATGAGATGGTTTAATGAATTCAGCAGGCTGGTGGCAGGTGTGGTCTTTGTCTTTTCGGGCTTTGTTAAAGCAATCGATCCTCTTGGATCCACTTACAAATTCGTGGATTATTTTAATGCCTTCGGTTTGGGGTTCATGGAATCCCTTGCACTTCCGCTTGCCGTAATTCTTAGTACGGTGGAACTTGTGCTGGGTATTACACTTTTGTTGGGCTTCAGGATGAGAATTGCCTCCTGGATTCTGCTGATATTCATGTCTTTTTTTACGGTTCTGACCTTTATTCTTGCCCTGACAAATCCCGTACATGACTGTGGTTGTTTCGGAGATGCACTGATTCTCACAAACTGGCAAACCTTTTGGAAAAATATCATTCTGATGGTATTTACCCTTGTTGTTTTTGCAAACCGTAAGCATTTCAGGGCCAGATACGGTAAAACGGTTGAGAACAGCATTCTCGTAGGTTTTATGATTCTAACCGTGACATTGTCTGTTTATTGCATTAACTACCTGCCCTTATTGGATTTCAGACCCTATCAAATCGGCACATACATCCCTGAGGCTATGAGTATCCCCGAGGATGCCCCGGAAAATGAGTACGAAACTGTTCTTTATTACCGCAATCTTGAAACTGGGAAAGAAGAGGAATTTACCCTTGAAAACTTCCCCAGAGATACTACAAAATGGGAGTTCGTTGATGCTGTATCTACCCTGGTTTCTAAAGGCTATGAACCACCTATTCATGACTTCAACATAGTGGCACCGGATGGCAGTGATATCACCGATCCAATCATTTCAAATAAAGACTATACATTTCTGTTTATAGCTTATGATCTTGATAATGCGAATACAGAAGCACTTGACTATGCAAGTGACCTGAGCAGATTGGCTCAGATCATGCCGGACCTCGATTTTTATGCCATCACAGCAAGTGTAAGAGATAGAATCGATCAAACGATCGAAGAATTTGACCTCGAATATGATTTTTATCAGGCAGATGAGATCACCATTAAAACCATTGTCAGAGCAAATCCGGGTTTGCTCCTGATCAAATCAGGGACGATTATCGGGAAATGGCATTACAAACGGTTTCCTTTACCCGAAAAAATGGAACCCGTAAGAAATTCTCTTTCTGATTTCCCATTTTGCATTGGCTGTGAGTTTATTAATCTTATGCAAGCACCCCTCGGATCACCTCCCGATGAATTTGTCACAACGCTCTATTACCGTGACCTTGAAACGGATAGTGTACATGCATTTTCCATGGACAACTTCCCAAGGGATACTGAAAGATGGACATTTTACAATTCTGAAACGGTCGATAAACCTGGGGGCATTCAACTTCCAATGGATTTATTCCAGGTTGAAGACATGCAGGGAGTGGAAATCACAAATAGTATTTTGAGTGAGACCGGAAGCAAATTACTAATCTTTATAAAAAACACCAAAGACCTCCCTGGCGAAATTTTCGATAAATTCAATAAACTGGGAGGGATAGCATGGGAGTCTTTTTCTCCTTCTCCCGATGTTTTTGCTTTGGTCGGAGAAGATGCGGAGTCTGTGCTTCAATTTTCAGAAGAGTTCCCCTCGGCATTTGACTATTTTCTTTTAAAGCGGGATTTTTTATCGAATATGGATTTTGAATTTGCCAGTGTGGTATTAATCTTAAACGGCCGGGTTCTTGCTTATTGGAAGGATCAGGATATACCGGATCCTGCTGCCCTCGCGGAAATTGATCCCAATCCTTCCCTAAAGCAGGCTGATGCTGTTTTCCTCCCTTTACAGCTAAGCAAATTCAACACTCTGTTGGAAGAATCGGTAGTTTATCTCTTAATTCTTGGATTCTTCTTTCTTACCGCCCTCATAAGGCTGAGCTTAAATTCTTCTAAAGAGGAAAAGGATGCTCAGATTAATAGGTAAAAAATTCTTTTATGGGCTCCTCGTTATTTGGGGTGTGGTAAGCATCATTTTTTTCCTTTTTCATATTCTGCCCGGGGATCCCGCTGCTCTGATCTCGGGTCAGAGAACCGATAAAATGACCCTGGAGCAGATTCGTAATGATCTGGGAATTAATGAGCCTGTCGCCCTCCAATATCTTCATTACCTAAACGACCTCTCACCCCTGGGGTTTTATAACACCACTGATCCTGAGTCCTTTTTTTACTATGATGAGAATCAATACGGTAATTCGGCATTTCAATTAAGAGCAGGCGCTGATCAAGCTCTTATGGGCAAAAAACCCTACCTGGGAAGATCCTTTATTTCTAATCGCTCCGTAGGTAATATGATTTCTGAAGCTCTGCCCAATTCTCTGCTCCTGGCTTTTACCTCGATTCTGATCGCCTTTATCATGGGGAACCTTCTGGGTGTAGCCACCGCCCTGAAAAAAGACAGCCTGTTTGATCGTATAAGCATATTTATGTCCACTCTTGGGATGGCATTGCCATCATTTTTTGCTGCTATTTTGATCGCCTGGGTTTTTGCTTTTCGGTTGGGAGATCTGACGGGTCTGAATCTTACCGGCAATCTTTATGAAGCTGATCCGTTGGGAAGAGGGATGAGGCTTGAATTAAAGAATATAATACTCCCGGCTATTACGTTGGGGATAAGACCTCTTGCAGTTGTGGTGCAGTTATCCCGAAACTCCATGATCGACGTACTTCAGCAGGATTACATAAGGACTGCCAGAGCCAAAGGTCTGGGCCAGGCCAGAATCATCTTTGTACATGCCTGGCGTAATTCGCTGGCACCGGTGGTTACCGCCGTTAGCGGATGGTTTGCAGGTATGCTTGCAGGGGTGGTTTTTGTGGAATACATTTTTGGTTGGAAAGGATTAGGTTATATGATTGTCAATGCCCTGAACTTTTATGATCTCCCGGTGGTGACTGGCTGTGTACTTACGATTGCAGTGATATTTGTTATCGTCAATATCCTGGTTGATATTTCCTATAGTCTGCTGGATCCAAGAGTAAGAAATCAGAGATAATTATTAGCAGAATCCTACCCGAGGATACACAGATTTTCTTATTTTTGAACCTCTTTTTTAACCATTCATAAAATAGTAAACATGAGACAAAAAATCGTTGCCGGAAACTGGAAAATGAATACAAATCTTCAAGAAGGACTTGAACTGGCATCTGCCGTTAATAAGGCAGCAATGTCGAAAACTTCCGATGCTTTGGTCATTATCGCACCCCCTTTTATTCATCTTTCGGAGGTCAGTAAAGTCTTGAGCGAAGTTAAATTATCAGCACAAAATTGTGCCTCGGAAAGTAAAGGAGCCTTTACAGGTGAGGTCTCTGTTGAAATGATCAAATCAACCGGTGCCGAATATGTGATTATAGGACATTCAGAAAGACGGGAGTATTACAAAGAGACCAATGAAATACTGGCGAAAAAAGTTGACCTTGCACTTTCTGCCAGACTAAAGCCCATTTTTTGTTTTGGTGAAGTACTTTCGGAAAGAGAATCTGAAACCCATTTTGACGTGGTTAAATCACAATTAACTGAGGGTGTTTTTCACCTTTCACCTGATCTTTTTTCGAATCTGGTTCTTGCTTATGAGCCGGTTTGGGCCATTGGTACGGGTGTAACAGCCAGTCCGGAACAGGCGCAGGAAATGCATGCCTTTATCCGGGATCAGATTAATTCAAAGTATGGAGAGGAGATTGCTGACAATACTACGGTTCTGTATGGTGGCAGTGTTAAACCCGGCAATGCGAATGAGTTGTTTTCCAATCCCGATGTTGACGGTGGACTAATCGGAGGAGCCTCACTGAACGCTGACGATTTTATTCAGATCGTAAATGGATTTTAATCCACTTTTATAGAAGTGAATTACATACAATTTCGGCTCCGGCTTAGGGATTTTGAAAGTATTAGTGAAATAACTTCGGCACTTCTCTCGGAACATGGATTTGAAGGATTTATTGAAGACAGTCCCATTCTTATTGCATTTATTTCAGAAGAGGCTTTCGACAACGAGGGTCTTGAAAGTGTTTTAAACCATCCCTTTTTAACAGCCCAGATTATTGATTTGGAGAAGGAGATTATTGAGGAAAAGAATTGGAATGCATTGTGGGAATCTGATTTTAAACCGGTACTATTGCCCGGAATCTGTGCAATAATTGCCCCCTTTCATGATCGGCCGGAGAATCTGCTTAGCCTTGTGGTTGAGCCTAAAATGTCGTTTGGAACAGGGCACCATGAGACAACCAGGTTAATGATAGAGGCCTTATCCGGGATTGATTTGGCAGGAATGAGTTTACTCGATATGGGAGCAGGTACCGGGATTTTGGGTATTTATGCCCTGAAAAGAAATGCTTCACTGGTGTATTCGGTAGATATGGACGACTGGGCTGTTTCTAATTGCAGGGAAAATTTTGAACTCAATCAGATTCCGGCTAACAGGTATCAAATTATCAAGGCGGATCACCCGGATAAAACCGGGGCCCCATCACCCGATATAATTCTCGCTAACATTAACCGCAATGTTCTACTCCAACAGATGGCGTCGTATTCACGATTATTACGAAAAGAGGGCATTCTTCTGTTAAGTGGAATTTATGAAGAGGATGGTAAGTTAATAATTCAGGAAGCCGGGTACAATGGTCTCAGTTTTGTTACCGTTTTTAAGGAGAATAAATGGATTTGTCTTAAATTCATAAAATATTAGACTCGGAAAGTTCATAATGAAGCGATTCTTCTTATTTATCCTCCTGATAACTGGATTTACGTATGGTAATGCCCAGCAAATCAGGAATTTTCAGGTAGACACTGCTGCTTTTGTAAACGAGTTTACTTCCTTTATGGAGGGGGTGAAAGAGGAAAATCATCCCTATGTGGTTTCCTTTCTTTCCAGGTGGAAGGCGGATTCCATATCCTATGAAAAAAAAATCAAGATTATCGAGGCCTTTAATCAAATGTTGAAAAGGAGGGCCAGACCGGAGCCTCAATTTACCTCCTTTTTGAAATTGCTGCTAAAAGAGTTTGATCCAACTTCTGCAGGCAAGAATATTAACCTTCTTCATACGGGTTTTTTCAGTGTATTGGAAAGTGGTTCCGAAACCTATGCGGTCGTCCAAAGAGCGGTGGATATCGCATTAACGATTCTTGAGGATTCGGTCTTGTACGATCTTGCCGGGGTGAAATGGGAGGTAAACCGCGATGAATTTGAGTTTGAGACTTCATCCGGTAGACCTGTGGTCAGATTTAATGACCTCGAACTGATCTGCACCTCTAACAGGGATACCATCACAATTTTCAACACTTCCGGAAAGTATGACTTAATGAATCTGCAATGGGAGGGTAGGGGTGGCTTCCTCACATGGGAAAAAGCCGGATTCGACCCCAATGAAGTCTATGCAGAATTTACCGAATACAATATTGAGTTGAATCAGTCGAGGTTTGAAGCAGATTCGGTTTTGTTTTATTATAAGAAATATTTTGATTTTCCTTTACTGGGAAGGCTTGAAGAGCGTGCTATTTTTGTTTCTTCCCCGGAAGCAGCAAATCATCCCAGGTTTTTTTCCTATCAGACGGAATACCTCATCCCTGAATTGTTTCGAAGGATTGAATTTCAGGGAGGGCTCTCAATGCAGGGATCCAAACTGGTAGGTACGGGATCCGATGATTTTCCGGCGACCCTGAGCATTCGGGAACAAGACACATTGAGGATGAAACTATGGTCAAAAAATATAGTGATTCGAGAAAGGTCCATGTCATCGCTCAACTCCAGAGTTAAATTCTTTTTGGGTCAGGATTCGATATTTCATCCTGATTTACAGTTCATATACCTTGAGGATGATGACGAAATCAGGCTTACCCGGGGGGAACATTTTACTTCCGGTGTTCCCTACATTAATTCCTATCACAACGTAAGCATGAACCTGGAAGAGTTGATCTGGAAAAGAGGAAGCGGAAATTTGCGTATTCAGCCTTCCATTGGCAGATCCATTGGTGAGGCTGTTTTTGAATCGGACAATTTTTTTAATTATGCATTTTATACTGAACTTCAGGGGCGGGATTTCGGACACCCTCTGGTTCAACTCTGGCAATTCTCTGGTCAGATTAACGGGATCCGGGAATTCCCAGTTACTGCTTTTGCCTCAAATATTGGAAAACCGCCCTACCTGGTAAGACATCAGCTTATGCGGTTATCCCGCCGGGGCTTTGTGTTTTTTGATGATGAAAGGGATATGGTAAGCCTTAACGATAAGCTTTTTTATTTCATCGAGGCCAGTGTTGGAAAAACAGATTATGACGTCATTTCCTTGATTTCCAGAGTACAGGCTCCTGCCGAGAATGCTTCCCTGAATCTAAGAACCCTTGACCTGACCATAAATGGTATTGAAAATGTGTTTCTGAGTGATTCCCAGAATGTAGTCCTTGTTCCTGAGAATAAACAAATAGTCATGAAAAGGAATAGTTCCTTTCAATTTGACGGAATCGTTGAAGCGGGATTGTTTACCATGCATGGGAAGAATTTTTATTTTGACTATGATAGTTTTAAGATTGAATTAAACATGATTGATTCTCTTCAAATGGAGGTTGTTAAAATTGACAACAATACAGGTACAAGAGAAATTACTCAAATCGATAATTATATTCAGAACCTTAAAGGGGATCTATTGATCGACAAACCACAAAATAAGTCGGGTTTGGAGGACTTCCCGGATTATCCCATTTTTGTGAGTGAACAAAACTCCTATGTGTATTTCGACAAAAAGGAGATCCTGGGAGGGGTATACGACCGTAACCGGGTATATTTCGAAGTAGATACTTTCCGGATCGACAGTCTTGACAATTTTACCCGAGAAGGGATGAAACTAAACGGAAGGTTCTATTCAGCAGGGATCTTTCCAACCCTTGAACAAACCCTTGTACTAATGGACGATCAGTCTTTGGGTTTTTATACAACAGCCCCGGATGGTGGTCTTGGTATTTATGATGAAAAGGGAAAATTTTATGATGATCTCAGGATGAGTAGTTCCGGACTCAGAGGGGAGGGTAAGATTGAGTATCTGACCTCTACCACCTGGTCGGATGATTTTACCTTTTTTCCGGATTCTCTAAAGGCCGTAAGTAATGATTTCTATATATCCCCGAGTAGAGATGCTGCTGTTGAGTTCCCAAGTGTTAAATCCAGAAACAATACCATACGTTGGTTAACAAGGGAAGATAAGTTCTACAGCTACATGCAGGATATCTCCTTTAGTATGTTTAATGACTCAACCATTCTTGTGGGGGATCTGTTGCTGGAACCTGGTGGACTAAGCGGTTCAGGAAAAGTTGATCTGGTGGCAGCCGATTTAAAATCAGAAAGGTTTGATTTCATGCATCACCGAATTTTGGCCGATACAGCAGATTTCGAACTGAAATCGACCTTATCCGATAAGTTGGCAATAAACACTACTAACCTGAGAACAAATATTGATTTCGAGGACCAAAGCGGAGAGTTTTATTCCAACGAAGATTTCACTCTGGTGGAATTCCCTGAAATCCTCTATAATTCCTACCTTGATTATTTCAAATGGAATATGATGGGGCAGAACATTGAGATGGGCCTTAATCAACCCGTTCAGAGACAGGTGGCAGGGTCTGAAGACGGGTTGAGCGGACCACGCTACTATTCACTCCGTTCAGATCAGGATTCACTCAATTTCGTATCCCCGCAGGCGATATATGATTATCAGGATAATCTACTGAATGTTAAGGACATACCATACATTCAGATTGCGGATGCAAGGATTACTCCTGCCGGAGGCGAAATGACGATCCGTTCCAACGCAGAAATTGACGCATTGGAAAATGCTACGGTCCTAACAGATTTTCGAACCAGAAATTATGAGCTTTTCAATGCAAACCTTAAGATAATCAGTAAAAACCGTTACACAGGTAGTGCAGACTATAATTATATAGATTTAACCGGAGAAACTCAGGTGATTTCTTTCAGCAAAATATGGGTTGATTCTACCCTTCAGACCCGTGCGAGTGGTGATATTACCACTCTGAATGAGTTTAGGCTCAGCCCTTTCTTTGAGTTTCAGGGAGAGGCAAGGATGGCATCCCGGGATCCTTTGTTGATATTTGACGGGGGTGCTCGTTTGATACATGATTGTGAATTGCCCAGGCAATGGCTCAAGTTTGAATCCAGAATTGATCCGCAGATGGTTAGGATCCCTGTTTCTGAGCAGCCCCTCACGATAAATATGGACCCCACTTATATCGGAACAAAAATTAGCCGGGATTCGACCCATGTATATTCAGTATTTGCGTCTCCCCGAAAGGATTACTTCGACCGATACATTTCGACCGCAAGTGGATTTCTGCGATTCGATCCTGTTACACAGCGCTATGAAGTTGCTGAAACCGAAAAGCTAACAAATAAGTCAGGACCCGGAAATTATGTTGGCCTAGACCGCTCAACATGCATTGTTTACGGAGAAGGAAAATTGAACCTTAATGCCGATTTTGGACAAATGCAAATGGTTACCATCGGCAAAGGAACACATGATCTTTCCAGGGATACTTATGAAACCAGACTCTTGATGGGGTTGAATTTTTTCTTTTCCGAGGAGGCTCTTAACGAATTTGCAAGAGAATTAGACAGCATCCCGGGATTACAACCCATGGACCTTACCAGCAGTTTTTACAAACAGGCACTAAGAGACCTAATAGGTGTCCCGGCTGCTGAGCGGATGGAAGCGGATCTGGGACTTTATGGGGAATATAGAAATATTCCGGAAAACTTCAGGCAAACTTTGCTGATGTCGGATATAGAGTTAAGCTGGAATCCGCTTACGAGATCCTACCGTTTTAACGGATTGGCATCAATAGTGACCATTGGAGCGACCCAAATAAACAAAAAAGCGGAGGTGTATCTTGAAATTACCAAGAGAGCCTCCGGAGATCTCCTGGATCTCTACATAAAGTTAAATGAAAATACCTGGTATTATTTTGGATATAATCCGGGCTCCCTTCAGGCGGTCTCATCCAATCGAGCTTTTAACGGAATTATTTTTGATCTCAAGGATAACGACCGAAAACTTCGCACGAGGTTTGGACAGACCGGTTACATCTATTCCCTGGCTGCAGATCGAAGGCCTCAATTGTTTTTAAGAAGGTTTATTGCAGGGGAAGAGGAGTGATCCTTAACGGGGTTTTTCCCATATTTCAAGCTGTTTAACCCTGGAGTTCTCGATTCGGAAGCGGACGGCGGTTCTAACATTGTGAAATCCACTTTTCCCTGCAGCTCCTGGATTAATATGAAGCAGATTCAGTTTTTTATCCGGAATTACTTTAAGAATATGGGAATGTCCTGAAATAAAAAGATCCGGAGGACTTTCGATAATCTCTTCCCTGATTTTCCGGTCATAGTTACCAGGATAACCTCCGATATGGGTGATGAAAACGCTTAAGCCCTCCGAGGAAAATTTGAGAATTTCAGGAAATTCAATTCGTATATCATTTCCGTCAATATTCCCAAATACACCTCTAAGGACTGCCAGATCACTCAGCTTCCTGGCAACTGAAAGATCTCCAAAATCTCCTGCGTGCCATATCTCATTGCATCCACTGAAAAATTCCAAGATGGAAGGGTCAAGGAAACCATGGGTGTCGGAAAGAAGGCCTATTTTTTTCATATCCGGAGAAAAGGATAACGAAGATACACATTAATTCTCAATCTAATTACAGGGAAGCTAAGCGCTTTCCGATTTTATTCGTTTTATTTATATATTCGATGGATTAAACTAAAGGATTTTCCTTCAGCTTTAATGATATTCAACGCACTAATATTATAACTGAAGCAAATGAATTGTTTTTATATTCCGGATCCGGGTGAAAATGATGCCGAAATGGGAGAAGAAGAAAGCAGACATTGTATCGGGGTGTTCAGGCACAAATTGGATGACATTGTTCAGTTTACAGATGGCAGGGGAAGCATGTATTCCGGAAAGATAATGCAAGTTTCCAGAAAATCATGTTCACTTAAGATCATCAGCAGGGAAAGAACAGATAGTCGTTCCGGATATTTCCTTCGAATCGTCATTGCACCAACCAAAAGCATCGATCGGTTTGAGTTTTTTTTGGAAAAGTCGACTGAGATCGGTGTAGATGAAATTGTTCCCATTGTGTGTAAAAATTCGGAACGCACGCATATAAGAGAAGATCGGCTAAAAAAGGTACTTATAGCCTCCATGAAGCAATCCGGAAAATCCTTTTTACCCAATTTACATCCCTTGGTGACCTTGGATGAGTTTCTTAATAATTTCAAAAACGGGGCAGGCTATATAGCACATTGCCAAGATAAGGAAAGGAAATGGTTAATTGGACAGGCTATCCATGGAGAACAAAATACGGTTTTGATAGGACCTGAAGGTGATTTCTCCGAGGAAGAGATAGAAAAGGCAATAAGCAGCGGATTTATTCCTGTTTCTCTTGGTCAGTCCGTTTTACGGACAGAAACTGCAGGAATTGTCGTTAGTCAGATATTCATGGATAAATATCTCTTGGGATTAAAATAAAAAAGGTACCCTTTCGGGTACCCAATGAGAGATTTTACGCCTTTTCAGGCTTGTTTCAGTATGCTTTTCACTACCTTTTCGGAAGGTTCCACCACAAAATCCCCAAAAATATAATCCAGTTCATCCTGTAGGTAGTTTCCCGGAAAAATGAGCTCCTCCGGATTAATCAGTTCATTTTCAGATACAAATTCGTTATATAAATATAACAGAGTAGAGGATTTTACCATAGGCATTGAATATTATTAAAATCACAAGGAGAAAACGTCCTCTTTTTTGTGATTATTGCCCAGGGAACCTATTTATTTCGATGTTAAAGAAATATTATGCTTTTCAATTAGTTTTCTTAAGTTTATTAAAGCATACCTCATTCTGCCCAGGGCGGTGTTAATGCTTACATCCGTTTGCTCTGCAATTTCTTTGAAGCTGAGTCCGCCATAATGCCTCATTAAAATGACCTGTTTCTGATCATCCGGAAGCTTTTCTACAAGGTTACGGATATCAGATTCAATTTGACCCTGAATAATTGTGTCTTCGATAGTCTTATCCGACATTTTCTTAGAATTGAAAATGTCAGTTTCATAGTCGTCATTCGAGAGAGTATTCAGTTGTTTTTCTTTACGGTAGTGATCAATGATCAGGTTATGGGAGATTCTGATCACCCATGAGAGAAATCTTCCGTTATCCCGGTATTTACCGGCTTTTAATGAATTGATGACCTTAATAAATGTGTCCTGGAAAATATCTTCAGCAAGTTGCTCATTTTTAACGGTAAGCAATATATACGTGTATAATTTACTTTTGTGCCTGTGGATTAGGATCTCGATACTATTCTGATTGCCATTAATAAATTCCTGAACCAGCTCGTAATCAGTTTTTACTTTTGGTTTCACAACAACCTCCTCTATTTTGATTAACAGCGTAGAATTTTTCCTATAGGCTTACCTTTTTTGGTTGGTTTAAACAAATACTTATTTAGAAAGAGAGTGCAAATAAGTGAAAAAAAATCTTTCTGCAAAAAATATTACTTTTACTCTCCGTTAAATAATGTTAATTTATTTCTCAAACGCAATATTTATGCCAGAGGTTTCAGCAGAAACATTAAATAAAATATTAATAAGGGGGGCCAGGGTACACAACCTTAAAAACATCCACATTGATATTAACAGAAATGAGCTGGTGGTGATAACCGGACTTTCCGGATCCGGTAAGTCTTCTCTGGCATTTGACACTTTATACGCCGAAGGTCATAGAAGATATGTTGAAAGCCTTTCAGCTTATGCCAGGCAATTTCTGGGAAGGATTGATAAACCTGACGTTGATTACATTCATGGAATACCTCCTGCAGTAGCTATTGAGCAAAAGGTAAATACCCGAAACCCGCGCTCAACGGTAGGCTCCTCTACTGAAATATACGATTACCTAAAATTATTATATGCCAGAATAGGAAAAACCCTTTCCCCTGTATCCGGGCGGGAGGTTAAAAAGCATTCAGTTTCAGACGTGGTTGATTATATAGTATCCAAGGATGAAGGGGAAAAGTTACTGATACTAGCCCCTTTTATCTGTTGCGATGGCCCATCTGTTGAATATCAACTGGATCTTTTTATACGGCAGGGATTAACCAGGATGGAGAAGGAGGGCGAGGTAATTGAAATTGAGAGTATTTTGGGAAATCCGGATTTAGCCGGGAACCTGAGTGGCCACAACCTGGTAATTGACAGAATTGCGGTTCGAAATGATGAGGATTCGAGGTCAAGGTTTGCGGATTCAGTTCAGTCGGCATTCAGCATTGGCAAGGGAATCTGTAGGATAATGAAATATGGACAGAAGAGATATCAGGAGTTCTCGGACCGGTTTGAACTGGATGGAATTGAATTTATGGAGCCGGGAGAACATCTTTTTAGTTTTAATAATCCCATGGGTGCCTGTCCGGTTTGCGAAGGATATGGGAAAATGATCGGGATTGATGAGGACCTTGTTATCCCTGACAAGAGTCTTTCTGTTTATGAAGACGCAATTGTATGCTGGAAAGGTGACAAGATGTCAAAATGGAAGGAAAAACTGGTCATGAATGCCGAGAAATTCAACTTTCCTATTCATAAACCTTTTCATGATCTGTCCAGTGAGCAAAAAAGGTTGCTTTGGACAGGAAACAGGTATTTTCGCGGACTTGATAGGTTTTTTGAGATGCTGGAGGAGAAAAAGTATAAAATTCAATACAGGGTCATGCTATCCAGGTATCGGGGTAAAACCGTATGCAGAGAGTGTGAAGGCAGCAGACTAAGAAAGGAAGCTCAATGGGTTAAGGTGGCTGACAGGGCTATAACCGAATTGGTAGAGATCCCGATTGAAAGGCTTCATGAGTTTTTTCTCAAATTTAAACCCAAAAAGAAAGAAGAGGAGATTGCCGGCAGGTTGCTAACGGAAATCAAAAGCAGACTTGGGTTTTTAAGAGAGGTCGGATTAGGGTATCTGACTCTTAACCGTCTTTCGTCAAGCTTATCCGGCGGGGAATCTCAAAGGATCAATATTGCTACTTCACTTGGCAGCAGCCTGGTGGGATCGCTTTATATCCTTGATGAGCCAAGCATTGGTTTGCATCCCAGAGATACCCGATTGTTAATTAAAGTCCTCGAAGATTTGAGAGATTTGGGAAATACCTTGGTCGTAGTTGAGCATGATGAAGATATAATACGGTCGGCCGATTCCGTGATTGATATTGGTCCGGGTGCTGGTCGGCTAGGGGGTCAGATTATGTTCCAGGGAAGGATGGATGCCCTTTTGAAAAGCAAAGAAAGCTTAACTGCAGACTATCTTAATCATCGGAAGGAAATACCCTTACCCTCCTTACGCAGGAAATGGAACGATGCAATTCATCTTAAGGGAGTCAGAGAGAACAACCTTAAGAACCTGGAAGTGAAGATTCCCCTCAATATCATGACTGCCATCACGGGGGTAAGCGGCAGCGGAAAAACAACATTGGTCAGCAGGGTCCTGTTTCCTGCCCTGAATAAAAGATTACGTGCAACCGGAGATAAACCCGGAGAGTTTGATCGATTGGAAGGGGATTTACACAGAATAAAAGCGATAGAATTTGTGGACCAGAATCCTATCGGTAAATCCTCACGCTCAAACCCGGTTACCTATCTCAAAGCCTGGGATGATATTCGAAAATTATATGCGGATCAACAGGCTTCAAAGCAAAATGGATTCAAGCCCAGTCACTTTTCCTTTAATGTGGATGGGGGTCGTTGTGAGGAATGCCAGGGCGAGGGGACAATCAAGGTTGAAATGCAGTTCATGGCCGATGTTTATTTATTGTGCGAGAGCTGTAAGGGGAAGCGTTTTAAGGATGATATACTGGAAGTGAAATTTCGGGAAAAGAATATCTATGATATTCTGGAAATGACCGTAGATGAATCCATTGATTTCTTCAATACCCAAGGCAAAACCTCAACGGTAAAGATCAGTGAGAGATTAAAACCTCTTCAGGATGTCGGGCTGGGTTATGTCAAGCTGGGACAGTCTTCGAGTACTTTGTCGGGAGGTGAAAGTCAGAGAGTAAAACTGGCCTATTTTCTTTCCAGAGAGGGTCATTCGGAATCTACCCTTTTTATATTTGATGAACCCACCACTGGATTACATTTTCATGATATCAACAAACTGATGTCCGCTTTCAATGCTTTGATTGCGAAAGGGCATAGTATTGTTGTGATCGAACACAATTTGGAAGTGATAAAATCGGCCGACTGGATCATTGATCTTGGGCCGGAAGGGGGTGAAAATGGCGGAAAAATAGTATTTCAGGGAACTCCTGAGGATATAGTAAAGCAAAAGGATAGCTATACGGGAATGTTCCTTGCCGAAAAGATCAGATAGATTTTCAGGATTGTTTCCCAAAGACACGTTCCAGGAGATTACCTACAGCAGTTTTTGCCCACTGACCCGGATCCTTGCGAATGCGTTTCTCTTCTTCTGCAATTTTCAAAAAGATACCATCCAGTGCTTTCTCGGTTACCCATGCCCCAAGGTCTGTATTCTCCATGGGCTCAACTATGCCGAATGATCTTTTTGCTACCTCATTATAACCTATTGAGAGACCATTCCATATTTCGTTTGGCGAAAACTCGCCCACCAGTTTTTTGCCTAAACTCTCATTTACTTTGGGGGCGAATTTTTCCCTCAGTTTATCACGGGTACTTTTATCCAGGTATCCAGTTGCAGCAGTGGAATCAAATCCTGAATTTGAGGAGGGATCAAGAGGGTTTCTTCCTTTCAGTATGGTCAACCCATCACTTATGGACATGGAAGTTATCGCATCTCTGAATATGGGACCTGCTTCTTTCGCAGCATCCTCTGCGGCCCTGTTCAAGGCGAGTATTGCCTCATCAATTTTACGGTCGATTCCAAGAGCTTTAACAAGGGCTTTATCTTTATTCTCATAAATAATATCCGCCTCAGGGGGTAGCAGGATTTTTATGACTTCATCCCGATAAAAACCATCTATGCGCGAGGTTGCGGAAACCGAAGAATCGGTTCCCACCCTGAGTGCGGTCTTGAGGCCCTGAACGATTTCGGAGGATGTCAGTCCACCGGATTTTTCATTCTCGCCCGAAAGTTCAATGGCAGAATCAATTAACCGCTCACAGGAGGGTACGTTGGTTGGCAAAAGGACCATCCACAGCAAGAGGATAAAATTTACAGGATTTTTCATCATGATCAATAGGTTTTCTTTTTACATAAACGAATGTTCAATCGGCTTAGTTTACTTATGGGTTATAAAAGTTTGCGTAAGTGGTACAAAAAAACCTGTGAAATGATTTCACAGGCTTTTCTGGTATTTTGAAGATAGGCTTATTTCTCTTTGAAGCCGAACATGATTGCTACACACCCTTCCTTCGGCTCTTCAGCCAGGCCATCTGTTACCGGGACTTTCACAACGATTTTTAATTGCTGACTGGATTCGAGGCGGAAGTCCCATTTCCATTCGAAATCATTATATTTATTGCTGTATAGGACTTTCCCATTGCCATCTACCACACTAAACTCAATATTTCCCAGGTTATTGGCGCCACAAACACCAATGCGGTATTCCGTATCTGAATAAAAGGTTTTGTAAAGTTCAGCCTCTTCCCCTTCCAACAGCACTGCAGCATGGTAATTACCATCATGCTGATAAGGAGCAAGCCCAACTTTACAGGTATTTTTAGCGAATTGCTTACA
>CAZNFR010000050.1:0-26375 GCA_964572225.1 uncultured Bacteroidaceae bacterium | reverse complement strand
TGTGTATCAGATCCTGGACGCCCTTAAGGATGAAAATATTGATCATTATATGCTTCCCGATACCCTCGGAATTCTGAACCATCAGGAGGTGTATGATTATTGCAAGGATATGCGTGACCGTTATCCCGATCTTACCTTTGATTTTCACGCGCATAACGATTATGATCTGGCCACCGCCAATGTATATTCTGCCATCAAAGCAGGCATTACCTGTATACATACCACATTGAACGGTTTGGGAGAACGTGCGGGCAATGTTCCACTTTCCAGTGTTATCGGAATAGTTCAGGATCATTTTAAAGGATCCCTGAATGTGAATGTCCAGAAACTTTACCTGGTCAGTAAATTTGTGGAAACTTTCTCCGGTATTCGGATTCCGGCTAATAAGCCCCTCATTGGTGAAAATGTATTTACCCAGACCAGCGGCATCCATGCCGATGGAGATCAGAAGGATAACCTTTATTTCAACGATTTGCTTCCGGAACGCTTTGGCCGGAAACGAACCTATGCACTCGGAAAGATGTCGGGAAAGGCCAGCATCATGAAAAATCTTGAGGAGCTGGGGATTGAACTCGATAAGAATGAAATGAAGCTTATCACTCAGAAGGTGATTGAACTGGGGGACAAGAAGGAGACGGTTACAAAGGAAGACCTCCCCTATATCATTTCTGATGTTCTTAAAAGTGAGAGAATAGAGAAGAAAATTAAGATTTTAAATTATTCTCTTTCGGTTGCAGCCGGGCTGAGGTCTATGGCCACACTCAGCATAGAGATTAATGGAAAGGTATACCAGGAGACGGCATCGGGTGATGGACAATACGATGCTTTTATGAGGGCCTTATGGAGGATTTACGACCGACTGGACAGAAGCCATCCGGTTCTCAAAGATTATATGGTCACCATCCCTCCCGGGGGAAAGACTGATGCACTTGTGGAATGTGTGATTACCTGGGAACATAACGGAGAATCCTTTAAGACCCGCGGACTGGATTCGGACCAGACCGTGGCAGCGATCAAATGTACCATTCGCATGCTGAACATTCTGGAGTCCCTTCCACCAAAAAATAAAGCTGTGGCCAAATAAACCCGAAACCATTAAACTACAAATATCCAGACATGAATTTCAAGATTGCAGTGCTTCCCGGCGATGGAATTGGCCCGGAAATCGTAGAACAGGCCATTAAGGTCCTCAAAGCCACAGGAAAAAAATTCGGACATTCCTTTGATTTTACAAACGCCTATGTGGGTGCAGCAGCCATAGACAAGACGGGAAATCCCTTTCCGGATGAAACCTATAAACTTTGCATGGATTCAGATGCTGTTCTTTTTGGAGCCATCGGAGATCCGAAATACGATAACGATCCCAAAGCGAAAGTGAGGCCCGAACAGGGATTGCTGGCCATGAGAAAAAAACTCGGACTATATGCCAACATCAGACCGGTTACAACCTTTAAATCCCTTATCCACAAATCACCCCTGCGGCCCGACCTGGTTGAAGGAGCCGATTTCGTAGTGATCAGAGAGCTAACCGGAGGAATTTATTTTGGTGAACCCCGGGGCAGATCGGAGGACGGAAATACGGCGTATGATACTTGTATCTACACCCGGGAGGAAATTGAAAGGATTACCCGTCTGGCTTTCGACTATGCGAAAAAAAGAAATCGACGGCTTACCGTGGTTGACAAGGCCAATGTTCTTGCTTCTTCAAGACTCTGGAGGGAAACGGTTCAGGAAATGGTACCCTCCCACCCGGATGTGGAGGTGGATTATATGTTTGTGGATAATGCTGCAATGCAGATTATTCAGTGGCCCGCAAAGTTTGATGTGATGCTTACCGAGAATATGTTTGGGGATATCCTCTCGGATGAAGCAAGTGTGATTACCGGTTCCCTGGGATTACTCCCTTCGGCATCTGTGGGAATACACACTTCGGTCTTTGAACCTATCCATGGTTCATACCCCCAGGCCGCAGGCAAAGACATTGCTAATCCCCTGGCAACCGTCCTTTCAGCCGCTATGTTGCTTGAATTGTCCCTGGATCTTACCGAAGAAGCCGCAGCAGTAAGAGCAGTCGTGGATCGTTCCATGGATGAAGGGGTGGTTACAGAGGATATTGCCGCTGGAAAGGCATGGAAAACTTCGGAAGTGGGAGACTGGCTGGCAGCCAATCTTTAAGATTATTCCTTTTCGAGTTCCAGGACGCGGACACGGATCTCTTCCCAGGTTTTTTCGCTTAGTTTGGGGCCAATGATCTGCACCACTTCGGAAGCAATATAGTTCCCGATTCTTGCACATTTATCGAGGGGAAGATCCTTACTCAATCCATAAAGAAACCCGGAGGCAAAAAGATCACCGGCACCCGTTGTATCTATGCTGTTAACTATGAATGACGGCACTTCATGACTTTCGTTTCCCCTTTTGACGAGAGAGCCTCTCTCACCCAGTTTAACCACGGCGATATCGCAGAGTTGAGAGAGAAAATCAAGAGCTCCTTGTGGATCCTGTCCGCTGATTGCCCTTGCTTCATCTTCATTGGCAAAGATGATATCAATGGATTTGGATAGCGCTTTACAAAGGTTCTTTTTATGCTGTTCAACGATGTTAAAGCTGGCAAGGTCGATACAGGTTTTGAGTCCGCTGGTACGGGCCAGCCTCAGTGCCTTGGAGATCAGTCTTTTGTTATTGATAAGGTAGCCTTCAATGTAAAAATGAGTATACCCCTGGAAAATATCGGAAGTAATATCTGCATCGCTGATCTCTGAAGCGGCACCAAGGTAGGTAGCCATGGTGCGTTCTGAGTCGGTACTAATAAAAGCCATGACCCTGCCGGTATCGAGCATGGAATGATAGAGTACAGAGTGGATTCCATGTTGCTCCATATCTTTTTGAAAAAACTTACCTACATCGTCGTTTCCGATTTTACCGATATAGCCGGAGGGAATTCCCAGGTGAGCGGTACCGTGAATGGTATTGGCTGCTGATCCACCGGATGCCATGGATTTTTTAAACCCCGTGGTTTCCACCTGTAAAAGATGAGATAATTCAAGGTCAACCAGGGTCATACTTCCTTTTTGGAATCCGAATTTATTAAGAATTGAATCATCCGAAACAGGGGTAAGGATATCAACCAGGGCATTGCCCATTGCAAGGATCTTCATAAATATTCTGTAATGGGTAAAGAAAAATGTCCGTAAAAGATGGAACCCCAAAGTTAAGCATATCCTTGTTAGTCACAAAGGAATAAACTCTGAGATTTTTTGGGAAAAGTATTGGTTAATTGGTAAAAAGCTATTAGTTTTGCGCTGCATTTGATCATTGAAAAAATTCCTCAGTAGCTCAGTTGGTTAGAGCGGCGGACTGTTAATCCGTAGGTCGAAGGTTCGAGTCCTTCCTGGGGAGCAGGTTAATCAGAATATACCCCTTTAAATCCAGTATTTTCAGGGGTTTTTTGTTGAACTTACCAGTACCCTTTCCCACCCAGCATGGCACTGGAGGGTACGTATTTAAGTCCGCGGTGCTTGCTCCTCAATCATATTTTCATCAATCGCCAAAAAGAGGTCGAAGAGATCTTGCCTGGGTTTGATCGCATAAGTGATTTTTATTGCTCAAAAAATGAATGGAACTTCAGATCGGAAACTTTTACTATTGAATCGGTTTGGGCATTGAGTGAAAAGGAAATAGTAAAACTAAAAACCAGCAAAAAGCTCAAAAGAATTACTCTCTTCATATTTCGCAATGTTGAATAATTATTCTTTTCTGGAGGAGCCTTATTAACTCATTGGAAAGTATAAGGTCCTAAATCAAATTTAGCGAAATATGCGCTTCGACAGCTTAGAACATTTCTAAATTAGTTGATAGGAATACAAACTTAGTTAATCTCCTTCAGGTAATTTATAAGTCCACCTGCAAGAAGTATTTTTTTCTGACGCTGACTGAGATTCGTTTTTACAGGGATTTTATCAATCTTTCGGTTCTTAATCTCCATATTAATTATGCCTTCTTTTTCGATAATCTCAAGAATATTTTCGAAATATATCTGGTCCCCCTGTTCAACCTTGTCATAATCTGATTCTTCTTGAAATAGAAAAGGGATAATTCCAAAATTTACCAGGTTTTGAAATCCTATTCGGGCATAGCTTTTTGCAATCACTGCTTTTTGTCCGAGATACCTGGGAGCCAGGGCTGCATGCTCACGACTCGATCCCTGGGCGTAGTTTTCACCTGCAATGACAACATGCCCGTTACCCGTCTCTTTTTCTTTCATGGCCCTGTCATAGAACTTTTTGTCGATAACATAAAAACTGTATTTGCTGATCTCTTGTATATTACTCCTCAAGGGTAGAACCTCTGCACCCGCCTTCAGAATTTCATCAGTGGATATATTGTCTCCCAGCTTAAGAAGAACCTTCGCTTGAAAACTATCTTCCAGCTTTTCAAAATCCGGAAGTGTTTTAATGTTTTTCCCCTTTTTGAGCTTTACTTCCCCCCCTTTTTCGGCCGGTGGAATAAGCATAAGAGTGTTAACCGAAGCCTGATTCGGGGCCCTGAATTCAGGATAATCAGCCTTGTTATCCCTTGCCCACTTTGCGGGATCCGTTATTTTCCCTGTAATGGCCGATACTGCTGCGGTTTCCGGACTGCATAGGTAAACCTGGTCATCTTCCGTACCTGACCTTCCCGGAAAATTCCTTGGCATAGTCCTTAAACTAATCGTTTCCGATGCCGGTGCCTGACCCATTCCTATGCATCCCATACATCCGGTCTGGTGAAACCTGGCTCCTGATTGTATGAGGTTACCTATGGTCCCCATTTTTCCCAGCTCTTCAATTTTCTGTCTGGAAGAAGGATTTACATCCAGAGACACCTCGGGTGATATTTCCTTTTCTTTAATGATTTCACCAACAATCCAGAAGTCTCTAAGTCCCGGGTTTGCCGATGATCCAATCACTGCCTGCGCAATTTCCTTCCCTTCAACCTCTCTCACAGGCACCACATTACCCGGACTGGAAGGTTTGGCAATCAGAGGTTCCAGGGTATTCAGATCAATGATATCCTTTTCGTCGTAGTTTGCCTTTTGGTCAGGAATTAATTCCACCCAGTCCTTTTCCCGGTTTTCCTGTTTCAGGTATTTACGGGTAATGTCATCGGATGGGAATACCGATGTTGTCGCTCCCAATTCCGTCCCCATATTGGCTATAACGTGTCTGTCCCATGCGCTTAGCTCAGATAACCCTTCACCAAAATATTCAATGATATACCCTACTCCCCCCTTCACATCGTATCGACGCAGCATTTCCAGAATCACATCCTTGGCGCTAATCCAGGGCGGAAGCTTTCCTTTGAGTTCAACACCCAACACTTTTGGCATGGTGATGTAGTAGGGCTGACCATTGGCTACCATCGCCAGGTCAAGTCCGCCGGTCCCTATGGCCAGCATTCCCAGAGCACCAGCTGAACAAGTATGGCTGTCGGAACCGATAAGGGTTTTACCCGGTTTCCCAAACCTCTCCATCTGCACTACGTGACTTATCCCGTTGCCCGCTCTGCTGAACCAGTAACCATATTTTTTTGCGGCCGACTGAAGGAATTGATGATCCTCTGCATTCTTGAAGTCGGCCTGTAACAGGTTATGATCTACGTATTGCACTGCAGTCTCCACCTGGACATGCTCCAGACCAATTTTCTCAAGTTCCAGCATTATTAGGGTTCCGGTTGCATCCTGTTGTAGCATCTGGTCGATTTTCAGCCAAATCTCATTTCCCGTTTTCATCTCACCTTCAACCAGGTGCGATTTAATTAACTTCTGTGTAACATTGTATGCTGACATGATAAATCTATTGGTTTGAACTTTAAATGTTACAAAAACATCGCCATTAGAAAATACCCCCCTCCATCCCCTTCAATCCCCTTCCATCCCCCTCCATCCCCCTGTGTATCCATTCCCCAATCCCGCCTAAAAATCCACACTTTTATAAAAGAAACTTCATCCTGTTCCCGCCGAATGACAGGGTTTATATTGTAGTAAGGAAGGTCTGTGCCTATGCCGGTATTATGGTACAGACCTTGTCCCTTTATCCCCGAATTTTAAATTGAATTGCTATGAAGAGTATAAAGAAAGACGAATTGAAAGAAAAACTTGAATCGGGTGAAATCACTCTGATCGAGGTGCTGGAAGAAGAGAAATACAAAAAGGAACATATTAAAGGTGCTATTAACATTCCCCTGAAGAGGATAGGTACAGAGGCAAAGGATAAGTTTGAAAAAGATGATGAGATTGTTGTCTATTGTTCTGATTATGACTGTACCTCCTCACCAACCGCTGCGAAGAAGCTGGATGATCTGGGCTTTACCAATGTTTACGATTATGAAGGGGGAAAAAAGGAATGGAAAGAGGCCGGATACCCCATGGAGAGTTAATTTCTATTATCCACCAAAAATTTTACCATGAGCAAGGAGCAGGATAAACAAAAGATCCATGAATTTGAAAACAAGGAATGGATTGATTCTCTGGAATATATAATAAATCATGAATCTTCTGAAAGAGTTAAGGAGATTCTGAATCTTCTGAAGGAACATGCAAAGGAGCAGGGAATAAATCTGCCAGGTGAACTCACTACTCCCTATGTAAATACCATACATGCCAGTAAGGAGGTAGATTATCCGGGTGACCGGAACCTGGAACGGAAGATTAAGAGCATTATCCGCTGGAACGCCATGGCCATGGTTGTAAGGGCCAATAAGCAAAGAGAAGGGATTGGCGGACATATATCCACTTACGCCTCGGCTGCCACTCTTTATGAGGTGGGATTCAATCATTTTTTCAGGGGAGAGGAGAAGGGACAGCCACAGGATATTGTGTATTATCAGGGCCATGCCTCGCCCGGGATTTATGCCCGGTCATTCCTGGAAGGCAGGATCTCTGAAGAACAGCTTACCCATTTCCGGGGTGAATTGTCCGAAGGGGGTGGACTTCCTTCCTATCCTCATCCAAGATTGATGAAGGATTACTGGCAGTTTCCTACCGTATCCATGGGCCTTTCACCCATCATGGCCATTTATCAGGCGAGGTTTAATAAATATCTACAGGACAATGGCCTCATCGACGAATCAGACCAGAAAGTCTGGGCATTTCTGGGGGATGGAGAAATGGACGAACCCGAATCCATGGGAGCCATTACCCTGGCTGCCAGGGAAGAGCTGGATAATCTCATTTTTGTCATTAATTGTAATCTTCAGCGTCTCGACGGTCCTGTAAGGGGAAATGCATCCATCATCCAGGAACTGGAGGGAGCATTTAGAGGAGCCGGATGGAATGTAATCAAGGTAGTGCTTGGCGAGAATTGGGACCCTCTTCTTGAAAAAGATAATAAGGGATTGCTAAAGAAGCGTTTGCTGGAAGTGGTTGACGGTCAGAGACAAAAGTACTCGGCCTCCAAAGGTGATTTTATACGAAAGGATTTTTTTGGGAAGCATGATGAACTGCTTAAACTGGTAGAGGAGATGAGCGACAAGGAGATTGAAATGCTAAGGAGAGGGGGACTGGATCCACTTAAGGTATACAACGCCTACCATTCAGCAGTCCGAAACCAGGGCAATCCTACGGTAATCCTGGCACAGACCATCAAAGGATATGGCATGGGTGAAGCCGGAGAAGGCAGAAACATAACCCATCAACAGAAAAAACTGAATGAAGATGAATTGAAAAGTTTCCGGGATCGTTTTGATATCCCTGTTTCTGATAAGGGACTTGAGAACGCCCCCTTTTACAAACCAGATGAAAACAGCGAAGAGATCAAATATCTGAAGAAAAGGCGAAAGGAGCTGGGAGGATTTGTTCCGGCCAGAAATACCAAATCGCCTGAATTTAAGATGCCGTCGGAGGAGATTTTTAAGGAATTCTTTGAAGGATCGGGAAAAAGAGAAGTGGCAACTACCATGGCGGCTGTTCAAATGTTGTCAAAATTGTTGAAGGATAAAAATACAGGAGACCTGGTGGTCCCTATCGTTCCGGACGAGTCGCGAACCTTCGGGATGGATTCCCTGTTCAGACAGGCCGGGATTTACGCACATAAGGGGCAGTTATACGACCCTGTTGATCGGGACAATCTTCTGTATTATAAGGAGGCAAAGGATGGGGCCATTCTTGAAGAGGGAATCACTGAAGCCGGTTCTATGTCATCATTTATTGCCGCAGGGACCGCATATTCCACCCATAAGATCAATACAATACCCTTTTATATATTCTATTCCATGTTTGGTTTTCAACGGATTGGTGATCTGATCTGGGCTGCAGCAGATGCAAGAGCCCGTGGATTTTTGCTGGGAGGGACGGCCGGCCGAACCACCCTGGCCGGAGAAGGTCTTCAGCATCAGGACGGACACAGCCATGTTACCGCACTTACGGTTCCCTGCGTACAGGCATACGATCCGGCCTATGCCTATGAAGTTGCCGTCATAATTCAGGAAGGCTTCAGGAGGATGTACCAGGAAAGTGAGGATATTTTCTACTACATCACGGTAATGAATGAAAAATATAAAATGCCCTCCCTGCCCGCAAGAAAAACCACAAGGGAGGGAATTCTGAAAGGCATGTACAAATTGAAGTCGAGGCGAAACAACGAGCATAATATCCAGCTTTTGGGAAGTGGAACCATTCTGAATGAAACACTTAAGGCCGGACAAATCCTTGAATCCGAATTTAATATCCGGACTGATATCTGGAGCGTTACCAGCTATAAACAACTGCATGACGATGCCATTACCACAGAGAGGAATAATCGCATGAAAGGACGAAAGGATAAATCTTACATTGAGAAAAGCGTAGGCGAAGAGGAGGGTTTTTTTGTAGCAGCTAGCGATTACCAGAGGGCTCTTCCCATGTGTGTTTCGAAATGGTTCCCGGGAAAATTTACCGCTCTGGGGACCGATGGATTCGGCCTTAGCGACCACAGGGATGAACTCCGGGAACACTTCGAAGTGAATTCGCATCACATTGCATGGACAGTTATATCCGAGCTTTTTAATGCAAAGAAAATTGAGAAAAAGGAATATAACCGCGCAAAGAAGAAACTGAAAATTGACGATTCGAAGAAATTTTCACTTCATATTTAGGAATAGCATAAAGCATTAAGCCATGGATAAAGAAGTTAAAATACCTGATATTGCAGAAAATGTTGACACCGGACTGATTGCAGGTGTACTGGTATCTGAAGGAGATGAAGTAAAAAAAGATCAACCTCTGGTGGAGGTGGAAACCGATAAGGCAACTACTGATATTCCCTCAGATTACGATGGGAAAGTAAAAGAAATTAAGGTCAGTGAAGGTGATGAAGTAAAGGTAAATCAGGTGATCATGATCCTTGAGGTTTCTGATGGGGCAGAGGAAGAGAAAAAAGAAGGGGAACAAAAGAAAGAAAGGAAAGAAGAGAAGAGTGATCCCGAGGAAGAGAGTAAAAAGGTAGAAGAGGAAGCAGAGGAGGATGAATCCGATAAAAAAGAAGAATCGCAGGAAAAGGCCTCTGAAGATACCCGGGAAGATGAGATTCCTGCCTCCCCTCTGGCACGCAGGATCGCCAGGGAAAACGAAGTGGATATTTCCCGGATAGAAGGAACCGGACCCGGTGGCAGAATTTCCAAATCCGATGTGGAAAATTATATCGAAGCAAAAAGTGAAGAGAAGGAAAAGAAAAAGGATGTGGAAGAGTACGAGAAAGAAATATCTGGCGAAAGACGGGAGTCCATGAGCACCATTGATAAAATCACGGCGCGAACCATGACAGAGGCATGGAGAAACATACCCCAGGTTACCCAGTTTGATGAGGCAGATATCACAAAAATCGAGAAATTCAGAAAAGATAATCAGGAAAAAATAGCCAAACAGGGAGGAAAATTAACCATTACCTCAATCCTGTTAAAATTATCTGCCTTCGCACTTCAGAAATTTCCCCGCTTCAATGCCAGCCTGGACTATGAAAATCAGGAGATTGTTTATAAGAATCAGTACCATATTTCCATTGCTGTGGATACATCACAGGGATTGCTGGTGCCAGTCGTAAAAGATGTTAATATGAAATCCCTTTCGGAACTCTCGGTTGAACTTTCGGAATTATCAGAGAAAGCGAGGAACAAAAAGATCTCTCCCGATGAAATGAAAGGAGGAAATTTCACCATATCCAATCTGGGGGGTATAGGTGGAACCGCATTTACTCCGATTGTATATCCACCACAGGTTGCAATTCTGGGAGTTTCAAGGGCAGACTATCGTCAAAGGCAAATAAGGGATGAATTTGAGAAGAGACTGATCATGCCTCTCAGCCTAACCTACGATCACAGGATCATAAACGGGGCTGACGGAGCCAGGTTCCTTCGCTGGTTTTGCGAGGTCCTTGAAGACCCATACACTCTGTTTTTCTAGTTTTTTGATTTTTTTTGAAATCAGATTTCCTATCTTCAGGGATTAATTTCAATCCTTATCCCATGAAGATTCCTGTGTTAACTTTTGTCATTTCTTTCATTTCGCTATGCGCTTCATCTCAGTCCTATCCAAATCAATCAGCTCTTTTACTGGAAGATATTATGAAAGGGCAGGAATGGATGGGGTACTTGCCCGAAAATCCTGAATGGGCAGTTACCGGAGTTGAGTTTTATTTTGAATGGAACCCGCTTAAGGAGGTAAGCAGGTCAAAATATAAATATGATATTCTGACCGGGGAGATTGATAAACTGGAGGCGATAGAAGAACAAAATCTTATTCCTGATGAGGGTGATTTTTCCTCTGATCGTCAACTCTATGTGTTTTCCAGAAATGGAAATCTTTATCTTTTGAATCTGAAGGAAACCAAAGTATCCCTATTGGCTGATCTGGATCAAAACATCAATTCACCCTCCTTTTCCGGCAACGATAGCCTGATATTTTTTAATACCCAATCGGGTGTTTATTCCCGCTGTCAAAATACGGGTTCCATTAAAACGATTATGAAAATTGAGAGGGGGGAGCAAGAAAAGGAGAATGAGAAATCCTCCAATGATCAGGAGAAATGGCTTTATAACGAAGAACTTAGCCTCTTTGATGTTTTGAGAAAGGAAAAGGAAAAGGATGAAATTGAAGAAAAGCATCAGGCGTCTGTCAGTGAAAAGAAGATTCTAACCCTGTATACCGGAAAAGCCATGGTTTTTGGTCTGGAAGTGAGTCCGACAGGGAAATATGTAGCCTTCAGGAGCTATGAAAGAAATAACGAAGCCCAAAACACAAAAATGCCCCGCTTTATCACCGAATCAGGATTCACGGAAATTGAAGAAATCAGGGCCAAGGTAGGTTTTCATTTTGGTAGCATGAAATTGGGAATTGCCGACCTGGAATCGGACACCATTTTTTATCCGGAAGTAAAAAGCTTACCGGGGATTCATGATTTTTATGAATTTGAAGTAAGTCAAAAAGTGGTCCGGGATACCACCCGGCAACGGGATATTTATGTGAGTTCACCCATTTGGTCCGAAACGCGCGACCTTTTGCTTCTTAACATTCGATCGGCTGATAACAAGGATCGCTGGATAACCCTTCTTGACCCGGCCAAGGCAGAAATAGAGGTATTGGACCGTCAAACTGATACTGCATGGATAGCCGGACCCGGGATAGGGTGGTCAACCTCATCCGGAACCCTTGGATGGCTTAAGGATAATGAAAAAATATATTATCAGTCAGAAGAATCCGGGTATTCTCATCTTTACCTCTATGATCCCGCGAAAGGCAAAACAAAACAACTGACTAAAGGAAAATTTGAAGTATATGACCCAAAACTGTCGTCAGATGGACAGTATTTTTATTTCCATGCCAACGCAGTGCACCCCGGTGAGCGTCACTTTTACCGAATGGAAGTGGATGGAGGCAGGATGGAAAAATTAACCCATATGAAGGGAAGAAACGATGTACTGCTTTCTCCTGATGAGAAAATACTGCTTATTCGCTATTCCTATGCCAATCAGCCCTGGGAACTATATCTGGACAAAGGGGAGGGGCCGGTTCAGATAACCGAATCGCTTACCAAAGAATTTCTTGGTTATACCTGGAGGATTCCTGAATTTATCTGGGTAAAGGCATCCGATGGTGAGATGATCCCGGCCAGGCTATATCGCCCTGAGCCTGAAAAGGCAAACGGTGCAGCTGTGATATTTGTCCACGGTGCAGGATACCTTCAGAATGCTCATAAGTGGTGGAGTAACTATTATCGGGAATACATGTTCCATAATTTCCTGTCAGATAACGGGTATACAGTTTTGGACATGGACTACCGGGCAAGTGCCGGTTATGGGCGTGACTGGCGGACAGCGATTTACCGGCATATGGGGGGAAAGGACCTTAGCGACAATGTTGATGGTGCAAGGTATCTGGTGGAAAATGAGAATGTTGATCCGAACCGTATTGGAATCTACGGGGGTTCCTACGGAGGGTTTATCACCCTGATGGCTATGTTCAATTCACCCGGAACTTTTAAGGCAGGGGCTGCTCTCAGACCCGTTACCGATTGGGCCCATTATAATCACGGATATACCTCCAATATACTTAATGTACCTTTCCGGGATTCCCTCGCGTATCGAAGAAGCTCCCCGATATATTTTGCCGAAGGTTTACAGGATCATCTGTTAATGTGTCATGGCATGGTTGACGATAATGTTCATTTTCAGGATGTGGTAAGATTGTCCCAAAAGTTGATTGAACTTCAAAAGGACCACTGGGAGCTGGCGGTTTACCCGGTTGAAGCCCATGGATTCGAAGAATGGACAAGCTGGCTGGATGAATATAAACGAATTTATAAGCTTTTTTCAGAAACTATCGGGATTGGGAAACAGACGAATCAACAGGGTCGGCCATAAAGTGTAATCCGCGGCTTTCTTTTCTTGCCTGTGCCATCTTTATCACAAGGTAACCCACATTGATCAGGTTCCTCAATTCGCATAATTCTTTTGAAAGCTTGGATTTTTTATAAAGGTCCTCCGTCTCCTTAAAGATAATTTCCAGACGGTCAAGTGCTCGTTGTAAGCGTAATTCGGATCTCACAATCCCGACATAATTCGACATAATTTGCTGAACCTCTTTCAGGTTCTGTGTTATCAAAACCATTTCCTCCGGGTAAGTGGTTCCTTTATCATTCCACTCAGGAACACCCGACTGGAATTCATAATTCATAGAGGTCTGAAGGGCTTCCCTTGCTGCCCTGTCAGCGTAAACCACTGCTTCCAGAAGGGAATTGGAAGCAAGCCTGTTTGCCCCGTGTAACCCGGTCGATGAGGTTTCTCCCCCGGCGTAAAGACGATTAATGCGGCTTTTACCATTCAGGTCCACTTTTATCCCCCCACAAAAGTAATGAGCAGCAGGAACCACCGGGATAGGCTCCAGGGTAATATCCAGTCCCAGACTTTTACAATTTTCGTATATATTGGGGAAGTGGGATTTGAGCTCTTCAGGTTCACAATGACTGGCATCCAGGAGCATGTAATCCTGACCGCTGATTTTCATCTCGTTATCAATGGCTCTCGCCACAATATCTCTGGGGGCCAAACTTCCTCTTGGATCATATTTATGCATAAATTCCTTGCCCGACTGGTCCTTCAGTACTCCCCCGAATCCCCTTAATGCCTCTGTTATAAGAAATGAAGGTCTTTCACCAGGGTTGTAAAGGGATGTTGGGTGAAACTGCACAAATTCCATATTTTCTATGATTCCTTTGGCGCGATAAACCATGGCAATCCCATCGCCTGTGGCAATGAGTGGATTTGTGGTTGTATCATAGAGATTACCGGCACCCCCTGTAGCTACCATGGTAATTCTGGAAAGGACCTTAAGAATGTTGTGATTTTGAAGGTTCAGAAGGTAAGCCCCGTAACACTCTATATCGTTGTGATGCCTTTTGACCAACATACCAAGGTGATGCTGGGTAATCAGATCAACGGCAAAATGCTCTTCCAAAATCTCAATGTTCGGATGCTTTTTTACTTCCTTGGAAAGGGCACGCTGAATTTCCGCACCGGTATTGTCCTTATGATGTAATATCCTTTTCTCGGAGTGTCCTCCCTCTTTTGCCAGATCAAATTCCCCACTGTCTTTTTTATCAAACCGGGCACCCCAATGTATCAATTCTTCAATTTGAGCCGGAGCTTCACTTACCACCATACGGACCACCTCCTCATTACATAAACCAGCTCCGGCGGTCAGAGTATCCTCAATGTGCTTGTCGTAACTATCCGGCTTATAGGTAACCGCAGCAATGCCGCCCTGGGCATAACGGGTGTTGGTTTCTTCCAGTTTCGTTTTTGTGACTATACAGACTGAACCCTGATCGGCAACCTTCAAGGCAAAACTTAAACCGGCAAGACCGGTTCCCAAAACCAGGAAATCCACTTTTTTCTCCATGAAATTTGGATAATTGATCGAATAATGAGTCAAAGATAGTTAATCCGAACAAGAAAATCCGGACAAGGGGAAGGAGAGAACCGGAGATTATAGAGACTTTTTTATTTCTTTCCGGTAACGTTTTTCAGGAAACTTAAAACTTTCCCATCGTGTGTAGGTAAGTGTATAAGATCCGGATATTCGTCCCCGTCAATATCCCCAACATTGATGTTGTAGGATCCCTGATCGGAGAGTAACATTTTTTCCCAGCCTTCCGGTTTGTTTACGAGCAGGTAAACAGGAAATTCGTGAATATTAAGTCCCTTTGCGCGGCTGGTATTCACACCGGTAACCAGGTCTATTCTGCCATCCATGTTAAAGTCTGCCAGCTGTAGGTTATGAGCCGCTGCGAGAGTATCAATAAGCACGGTTTTTATCCAGCTATTCGACTCAATATCAATGAGATCATAGAAAGCGACAGGATAAGCATCTCTTTTGGAATGACTTACGAAGACCTCATCTTTGCCGTCTCCGTCGATGTCTTCGCAGGCAGTTTTCGTGGCATTCATGGACCAGTCGCCCGACTGTGTGAACCATGTACTGTCGATCACTAATAATTCCCAATCAAGACTCAAATCCTGACTGTTATTTTTTAACCAGTAACCGTCGAAGGCGATATCGATAAGGCCGTTTCCATCCAGATCACCCACATCCATACCCTCATGAAGATTATATACTTCCATCTCGAATACCTTCGCAAAGGCATCGGAATCGTCTTTACTGAATATACATAGTTGATGCGTGTTAAAAGTAATGGTTACGATCTCGGGTGATCCGTTATTGTTCAGATCTGCCAGGTTCACATCCTTTACGAAGGCCGATGTCTGACCCACATAATGCATTTCCCAGGAGGGGTTTTCAAACCAGTAAATATCGCTGGGAGCACTACCGTTTTCCCATTCACCCGGATGCGCGAAACTTACCACATCGATATCCCCGTCCCCATCTATGTCGCCCGATTCAATATCCCCACCAGCAAATTTAATCCCGTTTTCCAGGGAATCGGTGATGATGTTATATTCCCAGTTGCCCCCGGCAGTATCGGCTTTTAGCCATCCGACCCAGCCTCCGTAACCATTGTGGTTGGAGAGAATAACATCGGATAAGCCATCCCCGTCAATATCATTGATGGTCCGGGCCCACCAAAGATCGGCCTGATCACTGATAACGGACCATTCAAACTCGGGATTGGGAATTCCCTCAGAATTGGAATCCGATTGACAGGAAAAAAGGAACAGGGAAAATACAATGGAAATAAGCAGGGAAGCTTTCATTATGTATTTATTAATTGGTTAGCAGGCAAATATATAAAATCTGTTCTTATGGAATATTATGTTCAGGATAATTGTGTATTGCCGCTACTGCAAGGTTGTGGAAACTTTGTTTGATTTACATTTAATTCATAATTAATTAATTATCCTTTTCTTATCCCTTCTATGAAAACCAAAGATTTTCCCCTATTTTTGCTGCTCGTTTAACCAAAGCTATAAATACGGATGTCACAGGAAGATCTCTTCAAGAATCTCATCGCCCATTGCAAAGAGTACGGATATGTATTTCCTTCGAGTGAGATTTACGACGGACTGGCTGCTGTTTATGATTACGGACAGTACGGAGCTGAATTAAAGAACAACATCAAAAAGTACTGGTGGGATTCCATGGTGCTTTTGAATGAAAATGTGGTGGGCATCGATTCGGCTATTTTTATGCACCCCAAGGTCTGGAAAGCTTCAGGACATGTGGATGCTTTCAATGATCCTCTCGTCGACAATAAGGATTCGAAAAAAAGGTATCGTGCCGATGTGCTCATCGAAGATTTCCTGGCTAAGATAGAGGCCAAAATCGACAAGGAAGTTGAGAAGGCACAAAATCGTTTTGGGGATGAATTTAATGAAGAGCAATTCCGGACAACCAATCCGAGGGTTCTGGCAAATCAGGAGAAGATCGATTCATTTCATACGCGTTTTGTCAGGGCTATGAACGACAGTGATCTGGCGGAACTTAAACAAATTATAGTGGATGCGGAGATTGTTTGCCCGGTTAGCGGAACAAAAAACTGGACCGACGTACGTCAGTTCAATCTTATGTTTTCCACCGAGATGGGTTCTACGGCTGAAGGGGCCTCAAAGATCTATCTGCGCCCGGAAACCGCTCAGGGAATCTTTGTTAACTACCTGAATGTTCAAAAAACAGGAAGAATGAAATTACCCTTCGGGATTGCACAGATAGGAAAGGCATTCCGGAATGAGATCGTGGCAAGACAGTTTATTTTCCGTATGCGGGAATTTGAGCAGATGGAGATGCAGTTTTTTGTAAAACCCGGGGAGGAAATGGAGTGGTTTGAACACTGGAAGAAAATGAGAATGAACTGGCACAAAGCATTGGGATTTGCTCCGGAAAAATACCGCTTCCATGACCACGATAAGCTGGCACACTATGCTAATGCCGCGACGGATATTGAGTTTGAGTTTCCTTTTGGATTTAAGGAAGTGGAAGGGATACATTCCAGAACTGATTTTGACCTGGGGGCCCATCAGGAACTTTCCGGTAAAAAGATACAGTATTTTGATCCCGAAACCCGGGAATCATTTGTCCCTTATGTAGTGGAGACCTCGATTGGACTGGACCGGATGTTTCTACAGATTATCTCGGCCTCCTACACAGAGGAAGAACTGACCCGTGAGGACGGAAGTAAGGACAGCAGGGCATTAATGAAACTTCCACCCGTGCTGGCACCTGTCAAACTTGCGGTTATGCCCCTGGTGAAAAAGGATGGTCTGCCGGAAAAAGCCAGGGAGATCATCCAACAAATGAAATTTGATTTCAACTGCCAGTATGATGAAAAAGATTCCATCGGTAAGCGTTACCGCAGACAAGATGCTATCGGAACCCCATATTGTGTTACGGTGGATCACCAAACGGTCGAGGACAATACCGTAACGATCAGATATCGCGACAGCATGGAACAGGAAAGGATTCCGGTCGAGAAAGTTCACAGCATTATTACTGAAAAGGTAAGCTTTCGAAGACTTTTTGAGAAGCTTGAAAAATAATCGGCTTAATGCCAGAATTATCGATAATCATATGTACTTATAACAGGGAGAATTATCTGCGTGAGGCACTCAGATCCCTGTCACAACAGTCGCTTCCACCGGAAAGCTTTGAGATTATTGTGGTTGATAATAACTCTGTTGACAATACGGCATTGGTTTGCGATGAGTTTAAAAATGAACATCCGGAACTAAACTTCAGAACTATTCTGGAAGTAAAACCAGGTCTTTCCAATGCAAGAAATTGCGGGATTGATCATTCTGCCTCCGAACTCATTGCCTTTATGGATGATGATGCTCTTGCAACCTCTGATTTTGCTGAAAGAATAATCGAATGTGCGGTAAAAAAGCCTGAAATACATTATCTGGGGGGGAAGGTAGTTCCTGTCTATGAGACAGGAGAAGAACCTGAATGGATGAGTAAATATCTTGAAAAGTTGGTTTCAAAAGTGGATCTGGGAGAGAATCCAATGTATTTCCCTGGCAAATCCTATCCGGTAGGTTGTAATATGATATTCAGGAAAGCCTTGTTTGAAAAATATGGAAAGTTTAATCCACAACTTGAACAAAGGTCAGATGATAAGTACATTTTTCATCGTTTAAAGGACATGGGAGTGCATCCCTATTATTGTCCGCAAATAAAACTTTATCACAATATTGAACGATGGAGAGTTGAAAAAGAAAATGTACTTAGATTGGCTCGCAGAAACGGTATAGAAGAAAGAATCAGAGTTGGGCCCTTCTGGACTCCACGTGGATTTATTAAATTAACAGAGTACGCTTTTAAACTGGGAATTTCTTACTTACTTTGGATTTACTTTATCTTTGATAAACCTGTGAAGGGTAGATATCTCACTCTTGTATTCAGGCAATCAATTTTAGGTTTTGTATTATTCAGATAAATACGGTTGATACCGGGTTATGATAATAAGGCTACAAAATTTTTTAAAGTTATTTTCAGAAAGCTTCCTTGCAATATTAAAGGTTATCCTTCTGACTAAATACAAAAAAGAGGTCAAATTTGAGAAAAGATCCAAAGCCTGCCTGATTTTAGGAAATGGGCCTTCACTGGAAGAAACCATTAATAACGAACCTGAATTTCTCTCTGATAAGGATCTAATATGTGTTAATCATTTTCCTGTCTCTGATTTGTATGAAAAGGTCCGTCCCCACTATTACATAACGGTTGCTCCTGATTTGTGGCTGGATGATATTGATCAACACTTTATCGAACAAAGTGACCTTCTCTTCAAAACAATGGCCAGTAAAACAAATTGGAAAATAGGATTTCTGGTCCCGTTTGAAGCCTCCAAATACAAACGTTGGAAAGTCCACCTAAAATCTAATCCCAATATTCAATTTATCCACTATAATAATATAGGTATTGAAGGATGGAAATTTCTGAGGCATTTCTTTTTTCGAAAAACTTGGGCCATGCCCCGACCCCATAATGTAATCATTGCTGCAATTTATAATGCCATAAATCTGGGATATTCGGAAATTTATCTCTGGGGTACCGAACATAATCAATTTAAAGAAATAACGGTGGATGAAAATAATCGGGCGCTAATTAATCAAATACATTTTTATGATAGGGATAGTTCGAAATATACTACCCTTGATAAACGAGGTAAGGGAAGCAGAAGAGTTCATGAAATTCTTTTTAAATTTATGGTTGCATTTCGATCTTATTTTATTCTGAAAGATTATGCGGAAAGCAGAAATGTGAGAATAATTAATTCCACTCCAGGGTCTTTGATTGATGCATTTGAAAGGAAAATACCAAAAGATCATGACAGTTAAAAATTATGAGAAACCCATCATTGTAGCCGAAATAGGCTGTAATCATAAGGGAGACTTTGACATCGCAAAAGAATTAATTGATTTAGCAAAGAATTGCAATGCAAGTTATGCCAAGTTTCAGAAGAGGAACCCAAAAGAATTGCTTAGTGAAGAGCAGTACAATTCTCCACACCCCAATCAGATGCATGCCTATGGAAACACCTATGGGGAGCACAGAGAATTCCTCGAGCTTACCCTTGAACAGCACAAAGAACTTAAAAGCTATTGCGAGTTGAAAAATATAGGATATTCCTGTTCAGTTTGGGATTTGACATCGGCAAGGGAAATCTCTGCTTTAAATCCCGATTATATTAAAATTCCCTCTGCTTGTAATAATAATATGGAGCTCTTAAAGTACCTCAGAGACAATTTTTCTGGAGATGTACATGTTTCATTTGGAATGACTACCCGGGAGGAGGAAAAAGCAGTTGTGGAATTCTTTGAAGAAACAGGTCAGTCCGTTGAAAGGCTCATTATATATGCCTGTACTTCAGGTTACCCTGTTCCTTTTGAGGATGTAAATTTACTGGAGATACAGCGAATCAGAGCGGAGTTTGGGGCCAGAGTTAAAGAAATTGGATTTTCAGGACACCATCTGGGAATTGCTATCGATAATGTGGCATATGCTTTGGGCGCCAGATGGATCGAGAGACATTTTACAAAAGACCGGACCTGGAAGGGAACAGACCATGCCGCTTCGCTGGAACCCACCGGTCTGCAAAAGCTAGTACGCGATCTGAATGCATCATTTAAAGCTCTTAACTTTAAGGATATGGAAATACTGGAGATTGAAAAAGCCCAAAGGGATAAACTGAAGTTCAGAGAAAAAAAGTAATAAACTGAATATGCAGACCATTGCGTTTATACCAGCCCGATGTGGAAGCAAAGGAGTTCCCGGAAAGAATATTAAACCATTTTGCGGTAAACCTCTTATTTGCTGGACGCTAAATTCAGCTTTGAACACTCCTGCCATAAACCGGATTATTGTAGCCACCGATTGCGAAGAAATTAAAAATATTGTAAGACAGTATTTTGGAGACCAGGTAGAATTATACGACCGATCCAAAGAGAATGCATCGGATTCAGCCTCTACAGAATCAGTTATGCTGGAGTTTTTGGAAAAAGACAGTCCAAGTGAAGAATCAGAGTTTATTTTGATACAAGCCACCAATCCCTTTACAACTTCAGACCAATTATCCAAAGCTCTGGAGTTGTTCCGAAAAAACAAGTATGACTCGGTACTAAGTGTAGCTGCATTCCGCAGATTCATTTGGGATAGGAAAGGACAATCAATAAACTACGATTACAAAAAGAGACCCCGCAGACAGGAACTTGATCAATATTTTATCGAAAACGGGGCTTTCTATATCAACCTCACCGGTAAAATTCAGAAGCTCAAAAACAGATTAGGTGATAGTATTGGAATATTTGAAATGCCAGAGTATTCACAGTTGGAAATGGACGAGGAGGATGACTGGATCTATGGTGAGATTCTTATGAAAAAATATGTGCTATCAGCCTTTAAACCAGATTTTGTGAAGATTAAATTGTTTTTAGCCGATGTTGACGGGGTCTTTACAGATGCAGGTATGTACTATTCGGAAAAGGGAGATGAATTAAAAAAATTCAACACCCAGGATGGGATGGGGATGAAAATGTTGAAAAAATATGGCTTGAAAACAGGAATAATCACAGGTGAAGATACAAAGCTAAACAAACGAAGATTTGAGAAATTAAAGGTTGATTTTCTTTATCAGGGAGTAGATGATAAACTCAGTATTGCGAAAGAGATTTGCAAAAAACTAAATATTCAACTCAACGAGGTACTTTTTATCGGAGATGATGTAAACGATATAGAGTTACTTAAAAACTGCGGAATTGCGGTATGTCCTTCCAGTGCCCAGGAATCTGTAAAAGCCATACCCAATATAATAAAACTTTCCAGCAAAGGTGGGGATGGAGCTGTAAGAGAGATTATTAATAAAGTTTTATGGAAAGAGAACTAATTCAGGAATGCCCGGTTTGTACTTCAGGGAAAATTATACATTTTCGTTCAATTTCCCGGGAGGGCATTGTTCTTGATCTGGCCAGGTGCCGGAATTGTTCCCATGTGTTCCGTACAAATCTATCGGATACAGACATTTACAAAGATGGAACCTTCACACAAATTGCAAGACATGAAAGCAAGATTCCATCCAAAGAAAAAATCAAGTCTCTAGATGAAAAGGCATTTGATCGATACCGGTTTTATTTTGCCCTCTTGAGAGACAAGAGGAATGTCCTGGAAATCGGTAGTTCTATTGGCTCCTTCTTAAGTCTCCTAAAATTTAAAGGGGCAGATATTCAAGGAATTGAGCCTGATGTTGATTATGCAGGTTTTTCAGAGGTGCAATATCATTTTAAACAGGAATCCATATTATTTGAAGAATATAAAACAACCAAAAATTTTGATCTGATCTGCAATTTTCATGTAATTGAACATGTTAGAGATCCCCGTTTCTTTATCCGTAAATCCTGGGAATTACTTCAGGAAAAAGGAAGGATTCTAATTGAATGCCCTTCCTGGGAAGTAAAATCTTATGGATCTGTAAAACAAACTCTTTGGAGTCCTCACATTCATTATTTTAGTCTTAAGTCTATTTATCATCTTTTGTCTCCCTATTTCCATATCGACAACTATGGCTATTATGGCAGTGCTCTATATGTTTCGGGTACCCGCAAATCTCTTAATCAGGGTAAAACCAATTCCGGAATACCTTCTAAACTAGCGATTATCCGGGCGTATGCAAGCCTGCTGGTATATGCTATTCCTCCATTATTTAAGAAAAACGAGACTTTAACTGTAATTCGTCAGGTTCTGCTTCAGTTCTTGCTAAATCGAAAAAGGGCAGGAATAATTTTTAACAAAGGCCGAAAATATGCAGGCTATAAAATAAGTGAGCATAAATTCTTAAAAAAAGAAACCGGTAAGGGAGAAAAAAAGATAAGTCATGTGACAAATTATCGGGGATTTGGAAATAATTCAGGGGATGTTGTCCTATCAAAGTGTGTAAGAGATGTGATCAGAGAAGGGAAGAGGATTTCTTTCAATATTATCGACTTAAAGAGGGAGGTTGATACCGCTTTGATTGATTCAATCAATAAGACCAGTGCCTTAGTGATTGGCGGGGGTGGGCTCTTTTTACCAGACACTAATCAAAATGCGATATCTGGATGGCAATGGGCGGTATCAAAAGATCTCCTTGACAGGATTTCCAGACCTGTGATTCTTTATGCTATTGGGTATAATTATTTTCGTGGACAGGAACCTAATGAACTTTTTCTGAAGAACCTTGGGAATATTCTTGAGAAAGCAAGCTTTACCGGTATCCGTAACTATGGTAGTATCGATAGACTGAATGAGCTTACAAATAATAGATTTAAGGAATCAATTGTTTATCAACCTTGTCCTACCACTCTAATTTCTAAATACTATTCTGAATTTTACAATTTGAGAGAAAAAGAGAAATCGATTGCTGTGAATATTGCTTTTGATCGCTATACAATCCGATTTGGTAGTAAAATCTATGCTATTCTGGATGAAATCGTATCTTCTCTAAAAGAGTTAAATAAAGCCGGCTATAAAATATTCAATGTTAGTCACATATCTGCCGATGAAAGATTCGAAGCTGCTCTTGACAAATATGATATTCCTTATCAGACAGTAAGATTACAGCACTTTTTTCCACAGCAGGTATATCGCTTCTATTCGAGAATGTCATTGGTTATAGGAATGAGAGGTCATGCGCAAATGATTCCCTTTGGTGTCAATTCACCCATCCTGAGCCTTGGCACGCATGATAAAATGAAGTGGTTTCTTGATGACATTGAGTCATCTGATTGGTATATTGATCTGAATAGAAATACAGATCAAATCGGCAAATCCATAGTAGAAACTTCAATGAGTATTTTGAGTAACAGTGACCAGATTACGGACAGATTGATTACAAAGCAGGATGAGTTATACAGGATTACCCAAAGGAACCTCAAGGAAATTAAATCCCTGATTTAATTTTGGTTTTTCCGGGTATTTATCATAGAAAGAATAAGAAAAATGTAGCTTTATATGCAATTCTAAAAATATACAACTATGAAAAACAGGTTCTTGCCCCATATTATAGCGATTATCGTTTTTTTCGTTATCTCTCTTGTTTATTTCTTTCCACAGATAGAGGGTAAAACCTTAAGACAATCAGATATTCAGCATTCCCGGGGAATGTCGAAAGAAATTATCGAGTACAGGGAAGAAACAGGTGAAGAGCCATTATGGACAAACCGAATGTTCAGCGGAATGCCTGCCTACTTGATTAGCATGAGGCAGCCGAACAACATTCTCAGGTATATTCATATGGTTGTAACATCAAAAGAACTTAGACCTGCGATCCATGTAATGCTATATATGGTAGGATTTTACCTGTTGCTTGTTTTGTTCGGGGTTAATCCCTGGCTCAGTATCACTGGTGCACTGGCATATGGCTTTTCAACCTATTTTATTGTAATTCTCGTTCCTGGTCATTTAACAAAGGCTATGGCGCTTGGGTATATGCCCATGATTATCGGTGCAGTCTACTTTGCTTTCCGGAAGAATGCGGTGTTAGGAGGTGCCCTTACGGGATTATTTCTTGGGCTTCAACTGGTGGCCAATCACCTCCAGATAACCTATTATACATTCTATATTCTGCTCATTTTTACCATATTTGAGTTATTCAGAATCATAAAGGAAAACGAAACAAAAAAACTTCTCAAAACGGCTTCGTTTTTAATCCTGGGTGCCATTCTTGCAGTTGGTGTTAATATTGTCAATATATGGACAGTTATGGAATATTCTCCTTATACCTTAAGGGGACCCTCAGAATTAACTGCTGATGATGAAGACCGGACTACTGGTCTGGATAAAAGTTACGCCACAAACTGGTCCTATGGAGTGGATGAGACATTCAATCTTCTGATTCCTAATTTTAAAGGAGGAGCTTCGGACAGGCTAATTATCAATGAAGATACTGAAACTTTTGATTATTTAAGCAGAACGTTTGGCCCACAGAATGCAGTTAATCTGATAAATCAAAATCCCTACCTATTTATTCAATACTGGGGCACCCAACCCAGTACTGCCGGCCCGGTTTATATCGGAGCAGTGGTGATATTCTTTTTCGTTTTCGGAATGTTTTTTATCAAGGGGAATGTAAAATGGTGGCTTTTTATTGTAGTTGTATTATCACTATTACTCGCATGGGGTAAGAATTTTATGGCATTCACCGATTTCTTTCTTGATTATGTACCCGGCTATAACAAATTCAGAACCGTTTCAATGATTCTTGTAATGGCTCAATTAGCAATGCCATTATTGGGTTTTCTTGCACTTCAAAAATTATTCTCCGGGGATTACGTTAAAAATGAAGCTATTAAAGCAATAAAATATTCAACTTATATTGTGGGTGGATTATGCTTATTGTTTATAGTTGCCCCTGGAATAAGCAATCTCAATGCACCGGTAGATGAATTCCTCACTTCCCAGGGGCAATCCGGAATCGTATCTGCTTTGGAAGAGGACCGGGCTAATCTGTTAAGAGCCGATGCTTTCCGGTCCCTGATTTTTGTGTTGCTCCCAGCATTGTTGATCTATCTGTGGTCTATCAAAAAGATAAAGCCAGGTATTTTCCTTATCGCTCTGCCAGTATTAATTCTTTCGGATCTCTGGCCAGTAAATAAGAGGTACCTCAATGAAGAAACCTTTGTTCCAAAACACCAGGTGAGAAATGCATTTAATGCTACTTCAGCCGATGCTCAAATACTGCAAGATAATGAATTGTATTTCAGAGTTTTTGATCAAACACCTGCAGATCCATTTGCAAGCTCCAGATCATCCTATTTCCATAACGATATCGGGGGTTATCATGGAGCAAAGATTCGTAGATATCAGGAAATTTATGATGCGTATATTAAGGAGGGGAATGAGGATATTCTTAATATGTTAAATACAAAATATCTGATTGTAAGAGATCAACAAGCAAACGAACCTGTTGCTTTGAGAAGAGACAATCCGCTTGGGAACGCCTGGTTTGTCAAGGACTATATTCTGGTTGATGATGCAGACGAGGAGATATCAGCTCTGGGCACCATCAATCCTGAAGAAACCGCAGTAGTAAGTAAAAAATTTGAATCCCTCCTAAAAGATTATAGTTCTGTTGATAGCATACAGGGTGAAATCCGACTGCTTACCTATGCACCAAACAAACTGGAATATGAATATTCTACGCAAACTGACCAGTTAGCCGTATTCTCCGAAATATATTACCCTGAAGGATGGAGGGTAAGTATAAACGGTGAGGAGGCCGATTATTTCAGAGTGAATTACATCTTGAGAGCCATGGTGGTACCAGAGGGTTCAGGTAAAATTGTATTTGAATTTCACCCTAATTCCTATTATACAGGCAATACCATTGCCTTTGTCTCTTCCATTTTCCTTGTTTTATTCCTGGGTTTTGGATGGTACGATGATCGAAAAAAACGAACTATTTAAACTCGTTTTATTTGATTATGTTTTTGGGTAATACTCTCTTTAGTATAAAGTTTCCTTTATTGAGATTTGGGGAAGCTTTCAAACCTGCAGGACGATTTCATATCTATGAATATCAAGGATTTACAAAATTGTTTTACGGTGATACCGATTACCCTTCACAATCCCAGGCTATTGAATTATCTCAGTTTGAACAAAATAAATGGACTCATTTAGTTGTTGTAAAAAAATCCGAAACTGCAAAAGTATATCTGAATGGACTTTTGATTAAAAGTGATATCATCCTTTCAGACATACTCAAATCTAAAACTACAATTGGTTGGGATAATTATTCAAATCGCTTTTATAAGGGAAAAAATGACGATGTAAGGATCTTTGGAAGAGCTCTTGCAGTTAAAAAAGTAAAGGAGTTATTTGAACTTTAATAAAGTATTTCTCCGAATTATACTAGTCTTAATTGTAAGATTTTACCTGACCTGTG